>JACRQB010000165.1 GCA_016222925.1 Nitrospirota bacterium
TTGCAGGAAGATAAGAGGATCGTCACAGTTGGTCACGCTCCCACAGGCATCAGGTCTCGCCTCACATTGACCCTAGGTGTCTTGAATCATGCAGCTGTGGTACTGTTTCTCGTGACGGGATCCGGTAAAGCCCAAATGGTCCGAAGGGTTCTCGACCAGGAATCTGAAGCAGATCGGTCTTTGCCAGCGGCGAGGATATCGGTTGCGTCGGGTCGACTGGTATGGCTGCTTGATCACTCCGCCGCACAACAACTGAAGAAGACGCCGTCACATCGAGGAGAGGCATGATTCTCGCGGGGGATATCGGAGGAACGAAAACCAACCTGGCGCTCTATGACTGGACCACTGAGCGAGTGGAACCACTACGCGCGGAAAGCTTTCACAGCGGCGATTACACCTCCCTCGAAGACATTCTCGTAGAATTTCTCACACCGCCAGAACCGCCGATGCCATTGGATTCGGTGGGGTCTGAGGGGGGTGAGAAGATCCAGAAGGCCAGTAAGCCGGTGTCCGAGCCAGTGAAGCTAACGGCCGCCTGTTTTGGAATTGCAGGACCGGTGATCGACAATCGTTGTCAAACGACGAACCTTCCCTGGGTGGTCGATGGTCCAACCATCGCGAAACAGTTCAGTATTCCTCGTGTGCAGTTGCTCAATGACTTAGAAGCCACCGCGTACGGACTTGTGTGGCTGCGGGCGGATGAGCTGGAAGTGCTGAATACAGGCAATCCTCCGAAAAAACGACAAGCTCTTGCGCTGATCGCCGCCGGGACAGGATTGGGTGAAGGAATCTTGTTTTGGGACGGCAAATCGTATCGCCCGATGCCGTCGGAAGGAGGGCATACGGACTTTGCCCCAAGCAACGATCTGGAGATCGAATTGCTTCGTTATCTCCGGGGCCAATACCTCCACGTCAGCTATGAACGGATTCTGTCAGGTCCGGGCCTCCACGCAGTTTATGAGTTCTTGCGTGACACCAAAAAGAATGAACCGACGTGGTTGGCGGAAAAAATCAAGGTCGGCAATCCCGCCGCTGAAATTGCGCAAGCTGGATTGCAAGGACAAGCCGAGATCGCCAAACAAGCGTTGGACCTCTTTGCGTCGATCTACGGTGCGGAAGCCGGGAATCTCGCCTTAAAGGCGCTGTCGCTCGATGGCGTCTATATCGGAGGTGGGATTGCGCCAAAACTCATTGCGAAGCTCCAAGACGGGACGTTCATGAAAGCCTTTACGAATAAAGGTCGGTATAAACGCTTGATGACTCACATGCCGGTGAAAGTCATCATGAATCAGCAGACAGCTCTGCTCGGTGCCGCGTCCGTCGCGGCTGCTCTCTCGCTCGCACCTACGCCATGACGTCGGTTGATCTTGATCATCTCAAGAAAGCGGCTGCCCTAAAAGCTATTGAATTCGTCCGCGACGGCATGGTCGTCGGCCTGGGGACAGGGTCCACGGCAAAACATCTTCTGGTGGCGCTTGGCGAACAGGTCAAGGCCGGCATGAAGCTGCGAGGCGTGCCGACGTCGCAAGAGACTGCCGTGCTCGCCAAGCAGGCCGGCATTCCACTGATCGACGCTGAGAATCGGTGGGAGATCGATGTTGCCATCGATGGGGCAGACCAAGTCGATCCCCATTTCAATCTAATCAAAGGCGGTGGGGGCGCGTTGTTGAAAGAAAAGATCGTGGCTGCGTCTGCAAAGCAGTTCATCGTGATGGTTGACCACACTAAACAGGTACCGGTGCTCGGAGGGTCCTTCCCACTCCCTATCGAAGTTATCCCCTTTGGGTGGGGCAGTACCGCACGGGAAATTGAAGCGCTCACCAAAAGCCGCGTGGTACTCAGAGAACGCAACGGGGCTCCGTTCAGGACCGAGGCCGGAAACCTAATCGTTGACGTGCATATCGATCGCATCAGTCAGCCGGGTGAACTGGAAACAGCACTGAACCTCATCCCCGGCGTTGTGGAAACGGGGCTCTTTGTCGGTCGAACCGACGTCTTGATTATCGGTACACCTCAAGGCGTTCACACCCTCCATGCCCCCAAGACATGAGCACTCGCTCAGCAGACGAGAGGTCTTACGGGGCTTCGGGCGAAAGGTCCGCTTCCTTCTGACAGCCCCAATCGCGTATACACTGTTGCCATCCGAATCAGCCGCGGCTTCAACAATAACCAGACCACAAGGTGAAGACATGAGTGTTGATAATATTTCAGGCAGCGACGATCCGTATCGGCTCCCGCGGTACGTGATTCCGACCCGGTATGACTTGAGGCTCGAGCCAGATTTGGCCACAGGGCGGTTCACGGGTCAGGCAACCATTCTCATCACAGTCACGACGACGACCAGGACCATTCTCTTGAACGCCGTCGATCTTGCGATTCAGTCGGCAATGGTGGAAGGGCAGAACCGGCGCCCACTCAAGGCATCAGTCGAACTGGAGCAGAAGACACAACGGGCCAGACTGTCATTTCAGGACGCCATTGATGCAGGCGAGTGGACACTCATGCTATCGTTTGAAGGCACACTGAACGATCAGCTCCGCGGGTTCTATCGCAGTACCTACAAGGATGCAGCGGGGGCCACGCAGACCCTTGCGGCCACGCAATTCGAAGCCACCGATGCACGGCGCGCCTTCCCCTGCTGGGATGAGCCGGATTTCAAAGCCATCTTCGCGACGACATTAGTTGTCGATCCACGCCTCACCGCGGTGTCGAATACGGCGGTGGTTTCTGAATTGATTGAGCAGAACAAGAAGGTCGTACGTTTTGCCGACAGCATCAACATGTCGACCTATCTGGTGGCCTTCATTGTGGGGCAGATCGAAGCAACGACGCCAGTCTACGTAGGCAAGACACCGCTTCGACTCTGGACGATTCCGGGAAAACAGCCGCTCACGCCCTTCGGGCAGGAGATTGCCGCTGCGTCGTTGAAGTTCTTCGAAGACTACTACGGCGTCGCGTACCCAGGAGACAAGCTGGATCTTCTCGCGATCCCAGACTTTGCATCCGGGGCCATGGAAAATCTCGGGGCGATCACGTTCCGTGAGACGGCACTGCTTGTCGATCAGCGGACGGGAACGCACGCTGAGCTTGAACGAATTGCCGATGTGGTGGCCCATGAAAATGCTCACATGTGGTTCGGCGACTTGGTGACGATGTCCTGGTGGAATGGGTTGTGGCTGAACGAGGCCTTTGCGACCTTCATGGAGATGCTGGCCGTCGACACCTGGAAGCCAGAATGGAAACGGTGGGAAACCTTCAGCGTCGCCCGTGCTGCGGCGTTCTCCGTCGATGGGCTCATGAGCACCAGGCCGATTGAATTCCCGGTCCATGCTCCCAAAGACGCGGATGCGATGTTCGATATCCTGACCTATGAAAAAGGCGCATCGGTTCTCCGCATGTTGGAACAGCATATTGGTCCGGTCCTGTTCCGTGACGGGGTCCGGCAGTATCTGCGCACCCACGCCTACGGCAATGCCGATACCAAAGACTTGTGGACCGCGCTTGGCACGGTCGCCCGCCGACCGGTTCCCGAGCTGATGGACGGCTGGATCTTTCAACCAGGTTTCCCCTTGGTGACGGCAGAAGTATGCGGTCAAGAATTGCAGCTCTCGCAGCAGCGCTTCACGTATCTCACACAGGAGTCAGTGTCGGAACAACTCTGGCAGATCCCGGTTCAGATTCGCCTGGCCATCGGCGATCGGGTGGAACATCGTCGGCTGTTGCTCACAGAGCGTGAGACGACGATCGGACTCCCAGCGGGGGTTACCTCCGTCTTTGTCAACGAGGGTGGCCATGGATTTTATCGGGTTCGCCATCGTGGTGCGCTTCTGCAGCAATTACTCGATCAGGGTCTCGACCGTCTGGCTACGATGGAACGATTCAACCTCATCAGCGATGCCTGGGCTACGACTGTGGCGGGATTGGTGCCGCTTCCCGACTATCTCCAACTCACCGCACGTTTCAAGGATGAGCGAGACAGAAATGTCTGGACGGTGTTACTCGACTCCTTCTCCTTCTTGAACAGGGTCATCACATTAGAAGAGAGGGCTGTCCTGGAAGCGCTTGTTCGTGACCGAGTGATGCCGGCGGTGAAGGACCTTGGCTGGGATCCGAAGCCGGGAGAATCAGATCTTATCAGACAACTGCGAGGGGATCTCATCGGCGCACTTGGCAAGCTTGGTAACGACCCGGCAATACAGCAACAAGCGGCAGAACGGTATCAGCAATACCGAAAAGACCCGTCGACCACCGACGCGAATGTCGTTCCTGCTCTCGTCGCTATTCTGGCTCAGGTTGGGGATGAGGCGCGTTACGAAGAATTCTCAGAGCGTTATCGCACTGCTTCCACCCCACAAGAGGAACGCCGGTATCTCTTTTCGTTGGCCGCCTTTCGACCCAAGGAACTACTCACGCGGACGCTGGCTCGGACGATCAACGGCGAAATCCGTACGCAAGATGCCCCGTTTATCGTCGGGGCGCTAATGATGAATGTAGATGGGCGAGAACAGGCCTGGGAGTTTGTGAAGGCGAACTGGGATCAAATGGATCGGCTGTTTCCCAAACAAGGCCTCAGGCGAATGTGCGGGGGTATCGTCGGCCTGGCAAATCCGGAGCTCGAACAAGACGTGCGCGCATTCTTTATTTCGCGCAAGATCGATCTAGGAGGGAAAACTCTGGAGCAATACTTCGAACAACTTCGTATTGCGGTCTCCTTCCGCGAACGGGAAGGAGGTGCACTTCAGCCCCGTGGACTAACTCCCTAGATGCATAAAAGACAGACGCTCTGCAATAAATGGTTCTACATCAAATGGCTGCGATGAGAATTCCCCTACAGGCACTGCTCCTCTATTTCTATTAAACCCATCATCACGAGAGGTCTTACGTCACCCAGGTTTTATTGGAGATCCGGCCTAGTCATTTCCCCAGGTTGTCGGCTGCCTAGCGGCACGTTACAATACCATATAAGTTTTGTTGGGAAATTCGATGTCTACTCTCAGTTGTCCAGCTTGCGGGGCGAGTAAAATCCGCCTCGCAGCAAGAAAATCTCTTTCTGATGTTCTGCTGGGTGGTCTGACAATCTATCCGTTTCGGTGCCAGCTTTGCGCCGATCGCTTTCGAACATTCCTTGGGCGCCGCACGCCCAATCCCCGTCGCAGCTTCGATCGCGTCGAGGTGTCCTTCCCGGTCTGGTTCAAATCTCGACGATCCTCACCCTCTTCCCGACTAGGGTATGAGGGCGTGATCGATAATCTGTCAATTCGTGGATGCCGAATTCGTTCCACTGCCCCAATGAGGATTGGCTCGCGACTGGAATTGGAGTTCCAGCATTCAGACAATTCTTTCCCGGTGACGATTGAGGAGGCAGTTGTGCGTTCCATAGCCGATGGTGCGATTGGCCTACGCTTCACCAAACTTCATCGCAGCGATGAGCGGCGCATTCGTCAGCTCATCGATGTCTGGTTGCCCGAACTCCTACACTCGGTCTAGCGCGGTCCCGCCTATTCTGTCGCCATAGCCATAATCTCTCAGCTGGTTTTGTTCCACCTTGCCAGTTCTTCGCTTTTACTTCGATGCGGTAATTTGCGGCACACACTTGCCTACTCGTCCCTCTGGACAGGAGCGAAGGGTAGGCGGGCAATGCGATGGAGCACATACAGTGACAATATGAAGACTGTGACCAACAGGAGCAGCATCCATCTAGACCAGAATAGCTGTGGATCGACCAGGGGTGTGGTGTAGATAGACATCTCGCCATTCTGGTGCACCCGCCACGGGATGCCAGGGGCCAGATAGTGGGCGACGTATCGGTATTCTGCTTCACCTCTAACGATCTTCTCCAGTGCACTGTTCAGCAGCGTCAGCCAATCACGACCGAATCTTGGAATACCGTGCGCGCCCAAAAACAGCGTGCCGGGGTTGGTGAGTTGCAACAACCGCGCGCTGTTTGCCTTGTACGCCACGAGATCAGACCCCGGCGCAAAGGCAATGATTCCACCGAGATGGCGGTAAATGAAATCACCGGCAAAGACTTGATTGCGGATGGACGCCACCTTCAGCGAGCGCCGCTCCGTGTCGAGCGATTCCCACGGGCTGATGGTGAAGACTCCGTTTTGGATACTGGTGCGGATTTCCGGACGGTCGATGAATGTGATGCCGTCAAATGTGGGAGCGTCGTAGATGTGGTCATAATGAAAGTGCGACAGAATGAGTGTGATGGGTTTGTCTGTGTATTGCTCAGCGACCTCGCGCATGGAACGAGATCCGGGAAGCCGTTCGCCGCTGCCTGCATCGAACATGATGGCCCGCGCGTCACCGACAATCAGATAGGATGTATTGTACTGGGAAGATTTCGGTTCATTGATAGCAAAGGTTTGTGTGTCAATCGCTTCGACCGCATACCAGTCATCAATCATCGTGGAAGCTGAACTGTAGAGCTCTCCTTGTTTCACGTTGCCGAATACATCAACTGGTTCCACAATCCTCTGGAAGCAACCTGTAAGGCCAAAGCACCCACTCACCAGGATTATAACCAGCCAAGGTCTCATAGAAGAATCTACAAGGTGAATCGATCTTGGTTATACAACAGCTGAGGGGTTTATCACATGAACCGACGGAAGGGAATGCGCAGGCAGCTGTAGATATTGCCTCTGTTACTCCTGCCGAAGCACGGACAACGGCGGTTGGCCGAGGATTCGATAGGTGCTGAGGAAGCCCACTAGCATGGTGAGTATGATCGTGGCGCCGAAGCTAATCGCAAGGACAGTTGGTTCAAGACTCCAGGAGAGATCAAACGCTGTCGATAGCACGGCCCAGGACAACGCGCTGGCCAGCCCACAGCCGAGCAACCCACCCAAGGCCCCCAACAACGCATATTCGACTGCAAATGAACGGGCGATCATGCTGCGAGTCGCTCCCAGGGCTTTCAGAATGACTGACTCGTACAACCGACGATAGCGTGTTGCCGCCAGGGCCGCAGCCATCACCAGGCCTCCGGACAGAACACAGAACAGCGCAACCGCACGAATGGCAAGGGACAGTCGATCCAATACTTTGGCAAAACTGTCGAGGACGTCGCCCATATTGATGGCTGTCACATTAGGAAAGGATGCGACGACCGCTTGCTGTAAGGCCACCTCTTCGGACGGGGCGACGCGAACGGTGGCCACGTAGGTATGCGGAGCTCCATCGAGGGCGCCCGGCGAAAAGATCATGTAGAAGTTGGTCGAGAAGTTCCCCCACTCCACTTGTCGAATACTGCTGATCTCTCCAGTGATGGGTGTTCCTTGTATGTCGAGTTCAAGGGTGTCTCCGACTGTGAGGCCAAGTTGCTTCGCCGCATCCTCCTCGATCGAGATCAGTGGTTTGGGAAAGACTTGTCCTGGCTTCCACCACTCGCCCCGAACGATCTTGTTGTCCTTGGGAAGGTCCTGGAGGAAGGTCAGGACGTATTCGCGTGTCAGGTACCACTTCTTCCGCCGTTCTTCCTTCTGGGCCGCTTTCTCTTTCTGCTCGTCTTCCTCAGACATCGCTTCAAGTGCAACCGGTTCCCCCTTCAGACCAGCGAGTCGTGATCGCACCAACGGGGTCAACTTGAGGGCCTGATCGCTGGACCGTTGGTGCAAGAGACTGGCGAATCCTTCCGCTTGATCGGGCTGGATATCGATGAAGAAAAATGTCGGTGAATCGGTCGGCCGATTCTCACTGACCTGCGCGACGAGCGACTGTTCGACGAGCGACACTGTGGTCACCACCATCACGCCGATTCCGATTGCAATTGTGATATTCACGACCTGGTTACCCGGTCGCACCACGTTCCCCAGCGCCTGGCGAAGGATGAGCGCCTCAGGGCGTGGTCCGTTCTTAAGGGCGCCAAGTACCAGATGGGCTGAGGCTCCCAACAGCAGCACCGCGGCGGCAAACGCGAAGATAAAGAGCAAACCCACTCTCCAGGAGTTCGCTTGCCAGATCGATAAGAGCGCCAATCCCAGGCCGATACCGATCGACGTGATGGCCTTTGCTGGGTCAAGCCCCTTCCAGAATATCCACCATTGGGTCCGGTCTGGAGCACTGGAGGAGGCAAGTGGGGCGACATCACGGCGAAAAATCCGAGCCGGTTTGATGTCGCGAATCGTCAGTAATGGCCACAGTGTAAACAGAAGCGTCGATAGGATACCCAAGGCCAATCCCTTGGCCAAGGGAACCAGGGGAAGCGCGATCCCCCCCTGAGTGAATCCCAATTGGTCAAGAAGATCCGAGGCCATCAGCGCTGCGATCATCCACGGAAGTCCTTGGTGCAGCAGCACACCGATCATCAGACCAACCAAGCTTCCACCCAACCCAAGGATCATGGCTTGTAACCCATAGGTCTGGATGATCGTGGAAGAATCCGCGCCGACTGTCTTCAAGATGGCGATCGTATGGAGCTTTTCTCGCACAAAGGCATGAACCGAAGTGGCGACCCCCAGGCCTCCTACAAATAGCGCCGTCAATCCGATCAAGCCTAAATAACGGGTCAGCTGTTCCAACGACTGTTTTAGCTGCGGCTGTGCGTCTCGGTAACTGGACACGCGGGCAGCGTCAAGCGCAAGTCGTTCCCTCAACTCGTAGAGCAACGGCTCAGGCGTCATAGTGCTTGGGACTTTCAGGAGATATCGCTCACGCATCCTGCTGCCGACCTTGATCAACTCCGCTGTACGAAGCCCCTCTCTCGACATCAACACACGGGGGCCAAGGCTGAAGGCGTTAGCCATGCGATCCGGTTCCGTCCTGACCACCCCGGTGATGATGAACAGACCTTGTCCGATCCTGAGTTGATCTCCCACCGTGAGCCCCATCCGGATCAGGAGAGATTCCTGCACGACCACTCCAAAACAGGTACGGTCGGGGCACCGGCGCGTTTGCTGGCCAAGCAGGTCCACGAAATCGCTCTGTGGCTCCAGTCGGAGCGTGCCATACAATGGATACTGAGGTTCGACGGCTTTGAGCTCGATGATCTGTGTCGGCTGTCCACTTCCGGATGATCCGGCCCTTGCTGCCATCGCAACGAGCTCGCTGACGTGGGTCAGGGCGACTCCACGATCGGTCAACGCATCCAGCACTTCCTGGCCTTTGGAGCTAATCGGGCGAGAGAGTCGGACTTCAAGGTCGCCTCCGAGCAGGCCTCGCGCTTCCTTGGTCACGGCTTGTTCGACCTGTGTTCCAAAAAGAGAGACCCCAGTCAATGCGCCTACGCCGACTGCAATACAGACCAAGAAGTAGAGAAAGTGTCGCCATGCCGCGCGCGTTTCTCGCCACGCCATGTTGCTGATGAAGGATGTCATGCGCTGGATTCTGGCGCAGAATCAGAGAGTGACCGATCGGCGGGAACAATATGATTCTTGCGTGGAGAATCAGTTGTGACGTCACCGATGGATCTCGAATATGAAGACATGGAATCGGACTCCAGACACCCGTCGTGGAGGGATAGCACGCGCTGCATCGATGAAGCTAGAGTGGTATCGTGCGTCACGAGCACGAGTGTGGTTCCATGATCGCGATGCAGTGAGAGCAGCAGCGCAATGACATGGGCACCGGTGGCACTATCCAGATTGCCGGTCGGTTCATCGGCCAATAAGATGGGTGGATGGCAGGCAAAGGCCCGAGCCACTGCGACTCGTTGTTGTTCCCCTCCGGATAATTGGACTGGATAGTGTTCCATACGGCTGGACAACCCGACCGCAGCCAGCAATTCGGCGGCCCGTTCACCAGCGCGCCTCTCGCCACTGAGTTCGAGGGGAACTGCCACGTTCTCGATGGCCGTCAGGGTGGGAATAAGATGAAAGGATTGAAAGATATAGCCGACTTTTTCACGTCGAAATCGGGCCATCTGGCTTTCACCCATCGCCGTGATATCTGTTCCATCGAGCTGAATGGATCCGGTGGTTGGTCGATCGAGGCCGGCCATCAACCCAAGCAATGTCGATTTGCCGCTTCCTGAAGGCCCCACAATCGCGACCGTCTGCTTGGCCGGGATGTCAAAGGTGATGCGGCCGAGAATCGTGACAGGACGGCCTGCGGCTGGTAGAACCATCGAGATGTGATTGACGCTGATCATGAAAACTGTTCACTTCTTCAGTGAGAAAGAAACATCGGACGATATTATACTGTCTGGAGGGATGTGAGCTAGTTTTGTATCACGGTATGCCACTATCACGACTACTTCATCTGATTCCGCTGCTGATGTTCGTGGTTCTATTCTGGCCGTTGATCTCGGATGGAGCCTCCACCTCAGCATCAGACACGAGGCCTCGTATCGTGGCGTTTGGTGACAGTCTTACCGCCGGACTTGGGGTGCAGGCCGATGAATCCTACCCAGCTCAACTTCAACGCCGACTTGATAGTCTCGGCTACCACTATCGGGTGATCAACGCCGGTGTGAGCGGCGATACGACGGCCGGCGGACTTCGACGCGTACCCTGGATCCTGAATAATAAGCCTGAGCTGGTGATTCTCGAATTGGGTGCGAACGATGGACTTCGAGGGCTTCCCGTCGATCAAACACAAAGTAATCTTCGTCAGATCATACGACAATTACAGGAATCCGGTACGACGGTGGTCTTGGCCGGGATGAAGCTGCCGCCGAATTATGGACAGCACTACACGGCCAGCTTCGAAGCCATGTATCGGATGCTGGCCAAAGAGTGCCAGCTTCTCCTCATCCCCTTTTTCCTTGAAGGGGTGGGTGGCTCATCCGCGTTGAATCAGGCTGATGGTATTCACCCAACCAAGGAAGGGTACGAAGTCATCGTGACGCAAGTACTGAGAGTGCTCAGGCCACTACTGAATGAGCGGGTACACAAACCCATGGCCGCTCATAAGCAGAGTTAAAGGCAAGATAACTTGGTTAGACCCCGCACAATGCCAGACAAGGCTACAAAAGGCGGGTCAACGAAGCCCGATTCCTTACGACTTCTTGAAAAACGTGTCGTAGACGCCGTACGCGAGAATCGCCCCGATCAGCGTGTAGTATATACCGCTAATTCCGCTGTAATCAGGAGCCCCTTCCCCCGCCGGAGCGTTCGCTAACGCTGGTAAAGCCTGGACCAGCAAAGTTCCTGTTAACAGGCTTGTTTGTGAAAGTAGCCGTTTCATCTCTACCCCTTTCTAAATCCGCAGACGAAAAAGTGGGGTGTATCATACTGAATGTTGGCTGGGAGACGCAAGAGGAGACCAGTTGTGGAAGAATCGGCGTAGGGACGGGTCAACGTACAATCAGTGGGGAGGCAGCACGATGGCTGACTGAAGCGATTCAGCCACATCTTTAAATGAGCCGACAAGCTTTTCGAGCTGAGAGCCTTTCTGCAGCATATCGCCTGTAACCGCCCGCATTTGCCCGACGTGCCGCACGATCTCGGTCGTCAATTCGCTGACTCTGGCCAACACCTCCTTGTTCGTCATGACCTCTTCATTTTCCCTGCGTCGCTCGTCAAGGTTCCGAATCGTTTGGATCCATGTCAGGGCTGCTCCGGGACCGAGCGCGGGCGGACTGGGAAGCGGCTCCTGCCGCTCAAGAGCTTTCGTCGCAGGTTCCAGCCATTCCAAAAAGACCATGACCTCGCTCAGCTTCACGTCGGGCGTGACCGAGTGCGGGGTGGTTCTTTTCCCATTCTCGGAAAGGGCGACCGGAGGTGTCGTGATCGATTCCTTCGCAGGTCTCGGTTTTCGAGATTGCTTCGGTTGGGCCCATCGCTGATATTCCAGTAACACTGCGATGCAATGCCGGCACATCGGCTCTTCGGGAAGCGTGCAGGAACATTTCGAGACGAGGTGGCCGTCTTTCAGTCGGATGGTTTGCTCGTAAAGACCAGAATGACCGACGACAGCGGACGTGATTTGCGAATCATCGGCTTCGACGATACGGACGCGATTTGCAGTCAAGTACTGATGGGCAACTTGAAAAGACGAGGCATCCGAGACGGCCTGGATCATTTGAGGATCGAGCAAGCCCAGTCGTTCAGCGCTGCAGGGAATTTTCTTTTGCATTTACGTGCGTAGCTCTCTTCCGCCACCACTGAGCATGATGGTGTCAGTGTGCCGAGCGACGTGAATCCTGTCAAGCACTGAACGGTTTTGTGTTGCTCTGCGTTATCTGACGGTCTGAAGAGTAAGGCGCTGACGTGGTCCTACCGGCAGGGTTTGGCCGAACTGGACTTGCCCATAGGTGTCAGCCAAATATAATCCGCAATGGATTCTTGCATGAGAGCCTGAACATCGACTGTTTTACTGGGCTCGAACGACGTCATGTAAATCGTAGCCTGTTTGATGTCACCTCCCAGTCGCCTGGCGACTCGCTTCGGCACGGGGAGGTTAAATTGAATATGGCCACCTCCTGTGTAACTCACGATCATACGACGACGGTCGCCGTTCTCGCGGCGAAATTCTTCGTGCGTGATGACCAGCGTCCTTGCCATGCCCTCATCCCGGACCATCGATGCCTCATACATCGTCCGGAAGTGCTCCTCGCTTCCTCCGTGGCACCGTCTCAACTGATCGACAATCCTCTCGCGGTACGCGGGATCGTCGATGATATCCTCTTGCAGGATTCCCCACGGCGCCCATTCAGGTTCTTGCCTGGCTTGGTCAAGCCCTAATTTTACGACACGACGAATCAAGGGCTTGGGTGGGTTCATCGCTCGGACGGACAAGCGTCGGTCTCGAGCAAACGTCACCAATGGGCCGTAATCTTCAAACGGGCCACCCCAATTTTGCTTCCAACGCACCTGCTCTAAGAACTCGCTCGTAATTGGCTGATCGGTCGCGACGTAGCCGTCGAGTGCCGGTTGGCCGTCCCAACGGTTGCCATCCCTCATCGGCGATGGGCCGGAGGTTGCCATCGCGCTCAGCTGCACAACCGATCGGGAATGCCAGCAGGCCGGCGAGCATGACCAGCATGACGGTCGATCGCCAACCGAGCGAGTCGGCGGACAGGAATCGCATTCTCATGAAACCACTCCTACCATACCGAATGAGCGTGAACAAGCGGACTTGACGCTGAAGTTCGAAGATTACTATGCTCCTACCCTTGAATTCCAATCGACACCCACTTCTACACGCGACGATCAAACTTCCATGAGTCCCGACCCGCTAGCTGACTTCCGCCGTGTCGTGAGTGTTCGCGCACGCCAGTTTCCGGGACAATGGGAAGCATCAAAAAAGTTGATGGAAGGTGCCATCTTCCCCTCTACCCTCGCCCGACTCTCTGAGGCCATTCAGAGTAAAGATCTTCCGGCTTCAGTGAAGGAAACCTTGTTGCGCCTCTTTGAACAGCCCGAGCCGCGGCGCGTTCAGGATCTCGATGGAGAATGCCTCAAGTCCGTCACGGGCCTTTCTCCGGCCAAAGCCCTCCGCGCACTTGCCGTCTTTTTCGAGTTGGTGCCTGCCGCCGCCGCGAAGTGGCCCGTGACTCACCTGTCGAGTGAAGAGGTTGAAGAAGCCGTGCGACGTCAGGACAATCCTTTTGACCTCCTTTGTCGTACTGATGTGGCGTCTGTGTTGGAGATTGGGGCCGGAGATCTCTCGTTTGCTGAGGAGTTAGCTGATCTGTACGGCCCCGAGCTTACGCAACAACACCGCCCGTTCATTATTCATTGTCTGGACCGACTCGACCCCCGTTCTCAACTGGGCGGTCCGCTCCATGCGAATCCGGAGAGGCTGCAGAAGTTGCGGCGGAGAGCTGAGGTGTTGTTCTCCTTCTTCGGCAATCAAGACATGTTCACACTTGGCGATCTGGATAAACAGGAGTTGCTGGCCCCACGATATACCATTGCCACCTGTTGGGCCCCAGCCACACCGACCTTCGCATATGAACCGACCAGGCTCTCTGAGGCCTTCATTCTGAAGGAACTGGAGAGCACCAAGGGCGCCTTTCACCAGACACGTTTTGGGAAAGAACCAGCGCTCGAAGTCCAGCATGCTGGCCGTGCCCTCCTTTTCCCATCCTGGAAGTTTGAGATCGCCGGTCCCCTTGCTCTCCTAAGCCTGCTTGCCCGTCGCGGATTTCTGTGTGTCCTGGGAGCAGTGGATGCGCAAGTATTTTGGGAGCTTCTCGCGCAGTTATTGGATGCGCCACGCTATCGCCCGTCGGACCAACCCTTTACCCCCGTCAATCTGCCCACGATCTTCGGCGAGGTCTATCATGTTCTGGCCGGTCTCCCGATCGGCGAGTCCATTGACCTGGCTATGGTGGCAGCCCTTCGGCGTCACTATCTTGGGTCAGACTCATCCCCTGTGCCGGATGGCATGGCCGGTCATTTTCGGTATGTCCGCATCAGCCGAGGCGCCACCTTCCCGGGCATTCCTGCGAGCAGCACCGCACGGAAGTTCACGTCCATGACGGAAGAAGTTCCCCCGTGGTTCATCACACTAGTTCCCGCTTAAGCCACTGGTCTAAGCCTCGTGCCGTCATGCTCGGTCGATAGAGGCGCAAAAAGCTTGAATAATTGACCGTCTCCAGACCCTTTGTTAGACTTCGATCGTGTCCGATCACCAGGCCATTCTACAGCGACATCCCACGCATTAGCCCTATCATGAATCCAACGGACATCATTCGAGCCATCCAGGAGAATATTGCACGGGTCATCAAGGGCAAACCGCAGGTGATCGAAATGAGCCTGGTCGCGCTCCTGGCACGCGGGCATCTCCTCTTCGAAGACGTACCGGGAGTCGGAAAAACGACGCTCGCCCATAGTCTGGCGAAATCGCTCGATTGCTCGTTCAAACGCATTCAGTTCACGAGTGATCTGCTTCCGTCCGATATCGTAGGCGTCTCGATATTCAACCGTCAGAAACAGGCGTTTGAATTTATGCCGGGTCCGATATTCGCCAATATCGTGCTGGCGGATGAAATCAATCGAACGACGCCGAAAACGCAAAGTAGTCTGTTGGAAGCGATGAGTGAAGCGCAGATTTCGTTCGACAACAAGACCTATCCCTTGAATCAACCCTTCATGGTTATTGCGACGCAGAATCCCGCCGAATACCATGGCACGTTTCCTCTTCCGGAGTCGCAGCTGGATCGGTTCTTGATGCGGCTTCGCATCGGCTATCCCTCGCCGGAGGAAGAAAAGAAAGTCCTTGACCGACCGCAATCGCTCCATCCGGCTGAAGAGCTCCGACCATTGCTGGCGACTCAGGATGTCCTGCTACTCCAGGAACAGGTCGATCGCGTGCTCATGGAGGAAAGCATTACGGACTATCTCTTGGCCATTGTCCAACGCACCAGGCAGTCCGACCTCTTGTCATTGGGGGTCAGTACCCGAGGAGCGTTGGCGTTGAGTCGGGCCGCCAAAGCGTTGTCGCTCGTCCGCGGTCGAACGTATTGTTTGCCGGACGACATTAAGGAGCTGGCCCCCATCGTGTTGTCTCACCGCATTATGGTGGCCCGAACATGCTGCGTCAATCTCCTTCCTTTCTTCAGCGAATGTTTCGCCACCGGTCGACGAGCGTGACTTCAGAGGGCGTTCAATTCCTGCTCTTTACCATGGCGATCGGCATCGCTGCCATCAATACCGGTAACAATCTGTTCTATCTCTTGCTCGCGATGATGCTGAGCCTTGTGTTGATCTCGGGAATCGCGGCCGAATACTGCTTGCGACGGTTAGAATTCCATCGTCATCTTCCCGATCATCTCAACGTGAATGAACCGACCACTGCCACGCTGGTCGTGAAGAACCGAAAGTCACAATTCCCCAGCTTTTCATTGAAGCTGTTCGATATCAGCGATGGCCAGAAACTGGATCGAGGTCTGGAGATTCGCCAACTCCTTCCAGGCATCAGTCAGCTGCTGTCCTATCCTCTCGTTGCGACGCGGCGTGGCCGGCTGCAACTGGATGGTGTCTGTGTCGGGACAGAGTTTCCGTTCGGACTCTTCATGAAACAAACGTATTACCCGATCAATGAAACGGTCATTGTTTGCCCGGAGATTAAGCCGATCGACGAGAGGCTGTTACGTGGCCTTCTCGCCGCTGGACCAGACCAGAGCGTCCACCGACGGGGGCATGGTAATGATTTGTACAATCTGCGCCTCTATCACGCCGGGGATGACTCGCGAAAAATTCACTGGCCGACGACGGCGCGGACGTCCCAATTGACGGTTCGAGAAACCGAGGCCGAGGACCAGCGCCGCGCCGTCGTGTATTTACCGACCGTCGCTCCAGTGAGTCACGATGCCTTGTTTGAAGAGGCCGTCTCCCTCACGGCCTCCATCATTCAGCACCTGGCATACCGCGGGTATATGCTCCAATTGTTTGTGGGGTCGTCTCGCTCATCATTCGGTCAAGGTGACCTCCACCTCTTGGAGCTTCTTCGAATGCTCGCTCTCTGTGAACGGTGCTCACCCCTTACAGAGTCCGTTGTGTCGAAAGAACCCGCCAGAGAGCATTTGGAGGTCGAAGGGGGGGCGATGATTGTCGTGCAGTCATGGCGGGGATCGGGGGACATCAAGCCTGAACAGCCCACCATTCTGATTAACGGACACCTCATCGCCGGAGCATCACATGCCGTTTGACCAGGCCCTTCGGTTCGCGTCGATTTGGCTGGCGTCTACGTCCTTCATCGGGTTGACGCTCGGAGCCGGTCTGCCGGAATGGCTGGCTGTGTTAACCGGGGCCGCACTGATCGCTGCTCTCTTGCGGAACGCAGGGGGCAAGTCTGTGGGGCGACTCGCCACGTATACGCTCATGTCAACCACCGGATGGAATCTTCTGGTGATCGTCGGCTTTCTTGGATTCTGGGTGGATATGTTATGGGTCTCGGGCGAACTCCTTCCGGCCGGAGTTCACTTCCTCATGGTCCTCATGATCATCAAGCTGTTCAACCTCAAGCTTCGTCGTGACTATCTGCATCTCTATGCCATCAGTCTCGTCGCGATTCTGGCTTCCGGGTCCCTCACGACGGATCTGTGGTATCTCCCGATTTTCTTGCTCTATCTTTTCGTCGGCGTGTGGACGCTACTGCTATTTCAGCTGACCAAACATCCAGAGGAACCCCGCATCCTCACGATGTCGGTTGCCATGCGACCACAACCTCTGGCATCGGTCAGCCAGGTCACGCCACAATTCTTCTGGCTGGCCAACGGGCTTGCACTGGCAACCTTTGGGCTGACGTTGGTGATCTTCTTCACGATTCCTCGGGTCGGCGCCGGGTTCTACCAAAAGGGCTTTGGGGAGAACATTCGCACATCGGGATTTTCCGAAACGGTGAACTTAGGAGAGATTGGGCCTATCAAGCGAGATCCCAGCGTCGTCATGCGGGTTGAGCTATCCGATGGCCCCCCACAGGAAGCAGGTCGCCTTTATTTACGAGGAGTGGCCTTCGATCAATACGATGGCAAGGCCTGGACGAATCGGTTGAACTACCGGCGGGCGGTGAGCGAAGACGTGGCCGGGACCTTTGTTTTTCGTAGTAGCCGATCTCTTGCAACCCCCCGTCTTGGCGACACCATCCGACAGAACATTCTGTTGGAGCCGCTCGACACCCCAGTTCTCTTTGCTGCGCCGTTTATCGAAAGAGTCAGCGGAAAGTTCCCGAGCATCCAGTCCGACCTCACCGGTTCAGTGTATCTCCCGTTCCCTAGTTCGTCACGGATCGAATATTCCGTTCTGTCCCGATCCAACCCGGTGTTACCGGAGGATCTCGGCGCGGAACCCAGTGTCTATCCTGAATCGGTTATCCGACATTTCCTACAGATTCCTAGTCAACCCGAGCGGATTGCCGTCCTGGCCAAGGAAATCACGCACACACAACGCACCATCTATGACAAAGCCACCGCCATCCACTCATTCCTGACGCACAACTTTCGTTATAGCCTTGATGCGCCTCTGACAGAGCAGGACCAGCCACTGGAAGAGTTTCTCTTTACTCGTAAGACCGGGTATTGCGAACACTACGCCACCGCCATGGTGATCATGCTTCGGACGATCGGAATCCCGGCGCGTCTCGTCACGGGATTTCTCGCCACCGAGTGGAATGAATACGGCAACTACTATGTGGTCAGGCAGCAAGACGCTCATGCATGGGTGGAGGTGCACCTACCGCATTCCGGGTGGATTACGATGGACCCAACTCCTCCTTCGATCGAAGGTATCGGCAGCGGGTCTCCCGCATGGCATGCGTTGGGACGAATGTTGGATACCATCAGACTTCAGTGGGGTCGATTTTTTGTGCAGTACAGCGCGGCTGATCAGCTCGCTGTTGTGCGGGAATTGAAGGCGGGGAGTACATCGGCCCGAAACAAGGCATTTGATTCTATGAGCACACTCTTCAGCCCGTTCATGGCTATGTTTGGCGGGATGGCGGACTATGCGTCTAAAGGAACGATACAGTCGTTGGCTGAGGTGCTTGTCCCCACGCTGATTGGCCTCGCCGTTCTTCTTTGGCTAGGGATCAGGCGGCCCTGGGTCAAGGGGATGATCTCTAAAAAAACGACTCGCGACGAGCAGGTCATTATGCAGCTCTACGGACGAATGATCGGGCATCTCGCTCGGAAGGGCATTGCAAAACTCACTGCGATGCCGCCCCTTGAGTTCGTTCGCCTCACTCAGGAGCGGTGGAGCAATGCCGGTTCAGCGGTTGCGTCTATTACCGAGCTCTATTGCCGAGCCCGATTCGGTCAAATTCCCCCCACCAGAGAAGAACTGTCACTTGCTGAAAACCATCTTCGCGACCTGATGACACTCGAGAAACCGTAGTAGGATCAGGAAGCGGCTTTCCTTACGTACAGATCGTGAGGGTGTCCGTGAAAAGAGACGTACGGTGCATCAGTGTGAAGGTAAAGACGATCTCGATGGAGCGGGAAAAGGGATTTGAACCCTCGACCCTCGCCTTGGCAAGGCGATGCTCTACCACTGAGCTATTCCCGCTCGCGAGGTTTGAGGTGCGGAGTGTACTGACCTCTCAGGGTACTGTCAAGCTAGGACTCCATTGGATTCACAGAAAGTTATGAGTTACAAATATTAGAACGTTACA
>JACRQB010000166.1 GCA_016222925.1 Nitrospirota bacterium
TTGACTTCATTAAATTGAATGGTCGGACCGCCTTGCGAGGCAACGTGATCGAGCTGGACTAAGATGTAGTTCACAACACCGGGAAGGCTCTCACCCTGTATACCAAGAGTCGAGACGGAGACAATGTTGGAGCTCCCGGCATACGCGGGTATCGCGGGCATGACCGCCAGCACCAATATGCATACCAGCCGAAACGACACAGTCAGCTTCGCCACCTCAACGTCACTCGCTCTTTGAGAGGATGATCAAACGGTCGGCCTGTTTGGACTGATGCCTGATGGGCGGCCTTCAGTTTGTAGTACCATTTCGCCGGCATGTCGGCATCGCCGAGAAACATCGACGAGGGTTTGTGGCGAAGCCCCACCGCCAGGTGCTTCATCGCCCGCTCATCCTGGCCAAGAAACATCTTCGTCAGCGTGCGAAAAATCACATTGCCGAACGGCAGCCAATGGAGTCCCCGCCAATAGGCTGAAAAATCGATGCGACATTCCATATCGGACACCGGCGTGGCCATCAATCGATTGGCCATCCACATCCGTCCACATTGCATCAGCTCGACCCGCTGATTCGGTAACACAAAATCGATGGTGGTCGACAGCGGTCCTCCATAGATTCGCTCCACCCAATGGAACGGCCCACTGTTTTTGGCGGGACGATGTGGAATCATCCGGAAGCCGTTCGGGATCGGTTCAAAGATCTTCGTCTTCTCATGCATACGCGCATCACTGCGCCACCATGAATGGACGTACGGTCCATGCACCGGATCGATGAGACCGATGATGCCGTCGTCCGCGGTACACGTGTACGTCAGCGAAATATGGAATGACTGCCGAGGTTCCGATGGAAGCGGCATGCGAGGAGCAGGCGGCAGCGGATCGATATTCCCTCGTTCATCGGCGAGATACAGCCAAATCATGCCGTCCGTTTCTTCAGCCGGATAGGTCGTGACGCCGATCTTGTCGGTTTGTAGAGTCCCCTGTTCGGGGAGGGCAGGAATGCACCGGCAACGCCCTTTCATGTCAAACTGCCATCCATGGTACGAACATTCCACTCGTTCCCCATCGAACCGGCCGAATGACAGAGGCATGCCGCGGTGCGGGCAGATATCGCGCATCGCCGCGAGACCACCGGCTCGATCGCGACAGAGCACGATCGGCAACCCCAACATCTGCAGCCCCGTCATCGTGCCCGGACGCAGGGTATGGCTCGGAACAGCTGGGTACCAAAACCCAAAGAGTGGAGCGCTTCTGGAAGATACGACCTCGGGTGACGGCTGTTCGATCATGAGAGTCATTCGATATCGGGAGGACACTCGCGAGACGGGGATAGCGTAATGAATTCCGACTATAACGAGGGGATGGAGAGAGGTCAAGCCATGCGCACACCATACGCGCCGTGACCCGGTTCCTTGACACCCCGAAGGATCACATACTATTCTGTTTAAGCGAAGAATTTGAAAAAGCACGAGGTGAGATCATGATTGCCACACAGATAGAGCCGATGACGGCCTTGGCACAACTGCAGGAATCCAAGCCTGATCGAGTGACGATCGTGTTGCTGAGCGGTGATCTCGATAAGGCCATGGCGGCGTTTATTATCGCCACGGGCGCCGCTGCGATGGGCATGCGTGTGACTATGTTTTTTACGTTTTGGGGACTGAATACGATTCGACGAAGGGGCGCCAGGAGTTCAGCCAAAGATTGGCTTCGACGGATGTTCGGACTGCTCAACAGAGGTGGGGCCGATACGCTTCCGTTATCCCGATTCCACTTCGGTATGCAGACGGTGATGAAGCAAAACCGGATGCCCGGTGTGCCTGAGCTGATGCAAACGGCCCTCGAACTGGACGTGCGGTTCATCGCCTGCACGACGACGATGGGCCTCATGGGTATTACCAAGGACACCTTGATCGACGGCATCGATCAGTTCGCCGGCGTGACCACATATCTGGCGGAAGCCAAACAGGGCAGTGTCAATCTGTTCATTTGAATCGTCCACTGAAGCGAGGGTGTTTTCATGATGCAGGCCGATGTCAAACTCGACACCTTGGGATACTTTTGCCCTATGCCGATTATTCTCACCTCCAAGAAAATCAAAGAATTGGCCTTGGGACAAGTGCTGGAAGTCGTCTCCGATGATGAGGGCATCAAAAAAGACATGCCGGCTTGGTGTGAAAACACCGGGCATCAAATGATGGGTCTGGAAGAGGAACAGGCCAAATCTGGCCGTATCTATAAGGCGTTCGTGAAGAAGACGAAATAGCCAACTCCCGTCAGAGAACGATGGTTAAGCCAGAAGCCGGATGATCGGTCATCGATCCTCCGGCTTTTTCGTTGACATGTGCTGGACCCTCTATGGATCGACTCGTCGAGTGCGTGCCCAACTTCAGTGAAGGTCGGGATCAAGGAACGGTTCACGCCTTGATCGACGCCGTAACTTCGACAGCCGACGTGACACTACTCGACCACTCGATGGATGCGGACCACCACCGGTCGGTACTAACGTTCTGTGGCCCCCCGGACACCATTGTTGAAGCCGCTTTTCGAGCCGTACGGCTCGCGACTGAACTCATCGACCTGCGGACACACATCGGCGTACACCCCCGCATAGGAGCGACGGATGTGGTGCCGTTTATTCCAATCAGTGGGACGACAATGCAAGACTGCATCCTGCTTGCGAAACGTCTAGGAGAACGAGTGGGGCGTGAGCTGGAAATCCCCGTTTTCTTGTACGAACGTGCCGCAGGTCATGCCGACCGCGCCCCATTGGAATCAGTCAGGCGTGGAGGGCTCGAAGGCCTGGCGTTCCGGATGGAGTCAGACCCAAATTGGATTCCCGACTTCGGTCCCCCTCGACTGCATGAACGCGCGGGAGCAATCACCATCGGCGCCCGGCCTCCGCTGATCGCCTACAACGTGAACCTCTGCTCGAAGGACGTTGAGCAAGCCCGGTCCATCGCCCGAGCCGTCCGTCACTCAAGCGGCGGGTTGCCCTCTATCAAAGCGATTGGTGTAGAGTTATCCAGTCGCGGTATGGTGCAGGTCGCCATGAATGTGACCGATTACCTCGTGACACCCATTCTGACCGTGTTTCAGCGCGTCAAGGCTGAAGCCGCGACACGTCATATAGATGTGGCGGGGAGTGAATTGATCGGCCTTGCTCCTCAAGCGGCATTGGACGAGGCAGCCGCTGCCTCGTTGCAGCTCGATCGATTCGATTCCAGCCAGGTCCTCGAAACAAGAATCGCCGAGGCAATACGCAGCAAGCACGAACCGGCGCACGCCCTCTCACATTTCCTGGCCACCGTTGCTGACGCCAAACCGGCGCCGGCCGGTGGCAGCGTCACGGCATTCGTGGGTGCCCTGGCGGCTTCCTTGGGGGTGATGGGAGCACGCTTCGCTGGACAATCGAACAGAGAACAGCGCTTACTCGAATTGAGCCGGCAGCTCCATCAACTCGTTCAAATAGATGCAGAGACCTACAATAGACTAATGGATGCTTACAAGATCTCAAAACACCATCCTGATCGCTATCAGGCGATTTTGATTGCGCTCCAACGGGCTACGGAAGTACCGTTAGAAATCACGGAGCTGTCCTGCGAGGTTGCTCGGTTGCTCCATGCGTTACGCGAGGGAGCGAAGCCGACCATCCACTCAGATCTTACAGTAGGACTGACTCTCGCCATTGCAGCGGCCAAAGCAGGTCTTGTTACGGTTCACACAAATACAAATGAGCAAAGAAATCATCATCTTACAGATTCCATACGACTCAGAATTGTAAAGGCCACAGAAAGCCTTGAGGAACTCATGGTGTTGTGCTAGACTCCGGCGCCGAATGATTGAAAACCGTAAGCAGCAGGCCAACTTGGCCTGAGAAAGTCGAAAATCACGGGGATGGAAATCAAGGTCTTCAACAACAACGTTGAAAAAGCACTGAAGGTTGCCAAGAAGAAGCTCGCGGGAGAAGGTCTGTTCCGTGAGCTGAAGCGTCGCCGTTTCTACGAAAAGCCCAGCGTGCGAAAGAAGGCAAAGCAACGCGAAGCTCAACGGCGCCGTCAGAAGTGGTTGTCAAAGCGGAAGCCTGAGTAGACACGGTCTTCCGTTCGTCTCACCAGCCTCCTCCCCGTTCATGACCATTTCCCCATGCGTCAGGAGCACATCCATGATGCTATTCGCATTGTCAGGCGCGAGATTCGCCGCTGGCAAGAGCCGGTCGTCGGGGTCGTAGCCAAGGAATCGAACCGCGATCCCTTTCCCATCCTCATGTCCACCCTCCTCAGTTTGCGAACCAAAGATAAAACGACAAGAGAAGCCGGCGACCGACTCTTCGCCATGGCTCGCACACCGGCAACCATGTTAGAGCTGCCGCTGAAGAAGGTCGAACAGGCAATTTACCCGGTCGGGTTCTATCGAACAAAAGCCAAATCGATTCACCAAATCTGCCGCCGCCTGATCGATGAGTATGGCGGGAATGTCCCGGACTCCATCGATGAGCTGCTCACCTTACCAGGAGTCGGTCGGAAAACGGCGAATCTGGTGGTGACGCTTGGATTTGGCAAGCCGGGAATCTGTGTAGATATTCATGTCCACCGAATCAGCAATCGATGGGGGTATATCGACACGAAAACGCCGGAAGCATCGGAAGATGCCCTCCGGCGCAAGCTCCCGAAACAATACTGGATCATTTACAACGATCTCCTCGTCCCCTATGGACAGAACCTATGCCTGCCGGTTTCACCATGGTGCAGCACGTGCAAGTTAGCGGACATGTGCGATCGCGTGGGGGTCACGAAATCACGTTAGCGGAAACCAGTGAGGGGTGAAGTAGGGGCTATATGAAAAGCTTCGTTTCGGCCTCAGCGGTCAGGGAAAGGATGGCCGGCAGACCCATCACCTCGTCAACATTCTTTTCGACCACGCTGGCATCCACGCCCATGTATTCCAGGCCCGCACTGCAAGCGATCAGCCGAAGCGTTCCAACATGCTTGGCATCTTGGAACATCTCCGAGATCTTCGGTACCTTTTTCTCTTTAAGCAGCCGGGCGACTTCCTCAGCCGACTCGGCATATTCCGGTGGGAAATCGATCTGATCGATCTTCCCTTCGGCGAGTTTTTTGATCGTCCAAAATAGCAAGACGATGATCACGTCTTTGCCCATCGCCGCAGCCGTCATACCCAGCGTCGCGACCTGATGCAGCTTATCGTACGTGGCATTGTGGGCGAAGATGACGAACTTCGGCTTCGTCGACATAGTCATTTCTTTTGCGCTCTAGTTTTCACGCCATTCACGTAGTCGGTAATCGCAGCATCGACTTCATCCGACATCATGGGACGATCATGCGTTTCGCTTTCGTCGACGACATACCGGTCATGATCTTTTTCTTGCTTGAGAATGACGGTATTTTCAGGAGTGACGTCGACCAGCATGAACCATTCTTTCGTCCCCTGTGAAATCACGACCTGCTTGCCTGCGCCCTTTCTGGCAACCTCAATTCGTAACTCCTGGGCCGTATCGGTATAGCCTTGGGTCATAGAGGCAAGAGAAAGGTACCAGGCCGCCGACACCGCAACCAAAAGGAGCCGTACGACCTTCCACTTCGGCTGGTACCGACTCATACTGAGGCTCCATGCCTGGTGATTATAACGATCAGGTTCGACTGCGTAAACATGAGACTAGGACCCGCTTCGCCTTGAGGGGCGAAGAAGCCCATGCTAGGATGCCGACCAATGGATGGACTCCTTTCAACAGTTCAACAATATATCTCGACGGAAACCCTCGTGACTCTGACGGCCCTGTCGATTGTCTTCTTTGTTGGGTCATTGATCGCCATCCCGTTCATCCTTGTCCGACTCCCGACAGACTTTTTCGACATCCGTGTGCCGCGCCCCTGGATGGAGAATCATCACCCAGTACTACGGTTACTTGGCCACCTGGCCAAGAACGTGGTCGGGGCCATCTTTCTGTTTGCAGGCTTCTTGATGCTGTTCCTGCCGGGCCAGGGCATTCTCACGATGTTGATCGGGGTGACGATGCTGGACTTTCCTGGCAAGCGCCGGTTGGAAGCAAAAATGATCGGACAGCCTGCTGTCCTCAACACCATCAACAACATGCGTCAGAAGTTCGGAAAACCGCCGCTCTCGATCGCACCGGACCTTTAAGCCAGGACTGAGATGAAAGGACTGGGGACGACGATCTCTCATGGACTGATGCCCCTACTCGGTCCTTAGTCCTCAGCCCACGACAAGACGATTTCGATAACCGGCAACACCCATGACATTACTGCCGACCGACAGACGCCCCACCCTCTATCTGATTGACGGCAGCGCCTATATCTATCGCGCCTTCTTTGCACTGCCGGCGCTCAACAATTCCAAAGGCCTCCAGACGAACGCGGTCTATGGATTCACGACTACGCTCCTCAAGATCATCCGTGAGCACAAGCCGGACGGGCTTGCAGTCGCTTTTGACGAAAAAGGCCCGACGCTCCGGCACGAGGAATTCAAGGAGTACAAGGCGCAGCGTCCGCCGATGCCCGACGGGATGAAGGCCCAGATTCCCTATATTCATCGCGTGGTGGAGGCGCTGAATATTCCAGCGGCCAGACAGTCCGGCTATGAAGCCGATGATTTGATCGGCACGTTGGCTCGGCAGGCGGAGCAGGCCGGCTACGACATCGTGATCGTCACCGGAGATAAAGACATGCTTCAGCTCGTGACCTCACATGTCCGCATCTACGATCCGGTCAAGGATAAGTGGTCCGGCGACGCGGAATGCGTCGCCAAGTTCGGCGTCGAGCCTGGCCGTGTCATCGAAGTGATGGGTCTGATGGGCGACGCGAGCGACAATATTCCCGGCGTGAAGGGCATCGGCGAAAAGACCGCCATGAAACTCATCGCGCAGTTCGGAACAATCGATGAGCTGCTACGCCGCCTGGATGAGGTCACGCCTGCCCGCATCAAGACTCTCCTTTCTGAACAGGCGGACCAGGCGCGGCTCAGCCGGAAACTGGCGACCATCGATATACAAAGCCCGGTGGAGTTTCATCCCGAATCCTACCGGATCAAGCCGCCACATGAGGAGTCACTCGCCGAGCTGCTACGCGAGCTGGAATTCACCTCTCTCCTCAAGAGTCTCCAGCCATCGCCGAAACCCCTGGAGACGACGGCCCAGGCCACCGTCATCATCGACGATGAAACAGCCGCGAAGCGCTTTGTCGAGGGCTTATCGAAAGACGGGCCACTGGGCCTGCACTGTTTGCTGGCCGGCCAACCAGGCGTCCATACCGATGTCCTTGGCCTGGCCCTCTCGACCGGCAACCAGACGGCGTTCATCCCGATCGACGTCCATGCCTACATGCGAACGATCATCGAACTGCTGCACGATCGCACTCAGACCAAGACCGTACACGATCTCAAGGCGACGTTGCTGGCATTCCATCGCATCGGTATCACCTTGGCGCCGCCATACGTGGACACCATGATCGCGGACTATTTGCTCAACCCGAACCGCCGCGACCATAGCCTCGATACGATCATGCTGGAACGACTCGGTGAACGACTTGGATCAGGCAAGGAGAGGAAGGCCCAACCACAGTCGCTGTTCGAAGTCGATACCGGGTCTCGCGAGGAGACCGCGGAAGCCGCTGCTGCCCTGGCCAAGCTCGAACCAATCCTCATTGAACGGTTGACGGATCAGGAGAGCGTGAAACTCTTCACCGACGTCGAGATGCCGCTCGTCCCGGTCTTGGCCGACATTGAGCGAAATGGGTTTTTGCTCGATGTCGACGGCCTCCGCGGGTTGAGTCAAGAGCTTGAACGAGAGCTCGACCGCATGATGGAAACTATTGCCAGAGTGGCCGGAGGCGAATTCAACATCAATTCGCCGAAACAACTCGCGACGGTCCTCTTTGAGAAACTCGGCCTAAAACCCCTGCGAAAAACAAAGACCGGCTATTCAACCGATGAAGACACCCTCACCCAACTCGCCACGCAGCACGAATTACCGGACCAGATTCTCAGCTATCGAAGTCTGAGCAAGCTCAAGTCGACCTACGTGGATGCGCTGCCGGAACTGGTGCATCCGGAGACAAAACGGCTCCACACTTCCTTGAACCAGACCGTCGCCGCAACCGGACGGCTCTCCTCCACCGATCCCAATCTCCAAAACATTCCCGTGAAAGGCGACTACGGCCTCCGCATCCGCGAAGCCTTCGTCGTGCCAAAAGGTCATGAACTCCTCTGTGCCGACTACAGCCAGATCGAGCCGCGCATTCTCGCCCATCTGTCGCAAGATCCGCGCTTGCTCTCCGTCTTTGCCAAAGGCGAGGACATCCACATGGCCACGGCCATGGAAATCTTCGGCTTGCCCTCCAGTCAGATCACGAGGGACATGCGCCGCGCGGCCAAGACCGTCGTCTTCGGGATCGTCTACGGCATCAGCCCGTTCGGCCTCTCGCACAACCTCGGTGTACCCCAGGCCGAGTCAAAGAAATACATCGACACCTTCTTTGAGAGATTCTCAGCCGTCCGGGCATTGATGGATCGAAACATCGCCGAAGGACGAGAGAAGGGCTACACCACCACCATCCTCGGCCGCCGCCGACCGATTCCCGAGCTGCAGAGCGGCGATCCCGCCCAGCGCGGCGTTGGCGAACGCATGGCCGTGAACAGCCCCATCCAAGGTTCCGCCGCGGACTTGATCAAAGTGGCCATGATCAACGTCCACAAGAAACTCCATGAAGAACTACCGCACGTAAAAATGATCCTCCAAGTTCACGACGAACTCATCTTTGAAGTGCCGGACCATGACCTAGAAGAAGCGAAACGGTTGGTGAAACAGGAGATGGAAGGCGTCGGCAAACAGTTGGGCCTATCGGTGCCGCTCAAAGTAGACCTCGGCGTCGGCAAAAACTGGCGCGTCGCGCATCCATGACGAGGCAGAGAAGGTCTACGATGGCGAGGCCCTGCAAAAAATTGAAGCGTATTCTCTGGCTTTTACGAAAGCTCTCGCTTTCCGGTGCACATAAGCTGCCTGAGTGATCGCCTCACGCTACACCTACCTGAGAGCATACTTGTTCACGAAAACGAGAATAGTCCACCGACGACTCGAACCCAATTCTCCCCGCTGGCACTTGTAATAAGATCAAGCCACGAGTACATACAAAGACAGAGGATGTCGGTACGCAGCTGAGATCGTCAGTTCCGAGTAAATTAGACCGGGCATCGGAAAGAACTGGCGCGTCGCATACTCCTAACCCACAACCAATGCGAGGTGACATATGCTGACCGTACGCATTTCGGTCGCGTGGACGATAGCAGTCGTCAGCCTTGGTGCACTCGGGATCTTATTCCTCATTGGCCAGCCGTTCATGGTCACGGCTCAAGAACCAAAACGGTTTCAGTACCAAATTATCGAGGTGCTTCCTGACACGAAGAATATGCAAACCAAGCTGAATGAGTTTGGAGCAAACGGCTGGGAACTGGTGGCAGTCCCGATGGGCAGCATGACCGAGCCGAGGCTGATCTTCAAGAAATAGTCAGCCTGGTTGCCTGAAAACCGATCCCCGCTGACTCTTAATCAGCGGGCCATGGTTAGAGTCAGGCATATGATTAGGTCTCTGCTCCGAGTAAGTTCTTCCATGCTTTTAGCTCGTCCCCCGTAGGCTTTTTGGTCCAATCGGCTCGCATCGCTTTGGAAAGTTGCAGTCTCAGTTGTGAATCCACCACAAGCGACTCCTCATACTCCCTCAGCAGGTCGAGAATCTGCTCGGCCATGGTCTGAATGTTTAGATAGAGAACCTTCTTGTCAGGTGAGAAATGCAGATGAGGTTGTTGCCGCCAAGATATGCAAATGTCTAAAAGACTGTCCCCGATACGGATGGACTTGGTCTCAAAGCTATGAGCAATACCATTGCGAATAGTATCGAAGAGACTTGGAGCAACAGGCCTCCACTCATCTGGGAGCATTTTCTCGGAAAAGAATCGTACTCCATTTTCTTCTCCATACCTATACCTTGAAAGCGTTTCGCAGGCGCATGCAATCAAGAGGGCGGTGATATAGTTGCCACCGAGTATCTGACTCTTCAAAAGGTTAAGATCATAGCTAAAGTTGTGGCGGACCTTCTCAAACGTTGGTCGTATATCATCGTATGAAACATCCATGGCACCCCTCCCAGTTTGTCCGCCAGGATATTAACACCGCGTAACGGCCTCTTGGTGGTGCCAGCTGGTGCCAAACGCACTGAACGAGACCAACGAGGTGGGTTACTTTCATGCCTCATCCTCGCTGACCGATGGAAATTCTTCGTCTTGGATATCCTGAGTGTCCTCAGGTAGGTTCTCGGCGTGACTCTTAATCAGCGAGAGATCTTACTTTTGTGCTGTCCAGTGCGGTTTCCGTAGAGACATAATAGACGATTCCAGCTACAGCCTCACACATTACATTCATTTCCTAATATTATTTGACATTCTCTTACTACGTTGTACTTTGTAAGAGATTCTTATGGCCTTATGCGATGCTTCGTCTCATAAGCCTCTGCCATTCTTAACTTAGCGAGCAGAGTTGCTCGCATTGCGCGCTTACTCATGGAAAGGGAGGAGGGGGAGATGTGCAGACCAAACCTGTTTGTCACGTGCCTGCTTCTTTTGAGCCTGTCGGGATGTTCCGTGTTAATGGTATCCAGTCGCGAGTCCAAGCGAGGTGATATCAACGTCATTCAAGTTGGTGTTCAACGATCCGTGGTGATCACCGCACTCGGCGAACCTGACAATTACTCTACTCCTGAGGGGGGGGGATACGATGACCGGTACAAATTAGATCCTGATGCTCATCATTGGGCTGTCAAACTCCTCACAGGAATATTCTATCTGGCAGGTGATGTTTTCACAGCTTGCTTGACGGAAATTCTCTTTACCCCTCTTGAGATCGCGGCCAAAGATAGATTGGTAATCTACCATCTCACATATGGAGTTGATGGAAAACTATCAGCGATTGAGAAGATAAAACCGTGAAGCGGATAATTCCAGGCTGGGATTCTGGATGCATAACTCCTCGGCTATTTCCTCTTGCGGCATGTGAGACCTACAACAATGTGGTGCCCAAACACCCTGACACACCATAACCCATGATGAGGTGTGCATTGTGAATCTTCTTTTGATGATGATTGGTTTTGTTAGGGATTCGGTGAGACTCTTAATCGGCGGGCCGTAGGTTCGTCCCCTACACGGTCCACCTGGATCAATGAGGTGCGCCTGTAAAGCAAGGACCATGCTCTTGTTCATCCAAGTTGGCCCTTGCGAAACCTATAGATTTCGGCAGGTTGGCCAGGTGATCTTTTCCTGCTTTTTGTCCCTTCTCGTCCTAACGGTCCCCCGCTGCCTTCCCCGTGGAGTCTCGCGAATCGTCACTTCCACGTCTTGGCCCAACAACGAACGGAAATGGACGAAGCGCTCGATAGAGAAGCTCGCCATCTGACCGGCCCAGAGCATCGATACCTTGGCTTGGTCAATCCCCAACTGTGTCGCCGCTCCGCCTCGTTTCCGACCTCAACCCTTGATGGGTATCGGCAATGTAGCCGAGTGCTATTCTTGACTCTCTACCAAGTGGGGCCTACACTTTGGGCCAAGTATTGAGAGGGCACATATGCCGACAGTGAAGAAACAAGCGCTGGAGATGATGAAGAAGTTGCCGGAGAAATCCACATGGGACGATATCATGTACGAGATTTACGTCCGGAAGAAGATTGAAGCTGGTATTCAGGCGGCGGATGAAGGAAAAGTGGTGCCGCACAACGCGGTAAAAAAACGCTTCCTTAAAAAATGACCCGCATTGAGTGGACTGGGCCCGCCGTTTCTGATCTCGAGAATATCCAAGACTACATTGCCAGAGACTCCACTGAGTATGCTGATGCCATCGTTGAGCGTCTCATCCTCTCGGTTGATCGGCTTGCTTCATTCCCTGAAAGTGGCCGACTTGTTCCTGAAGCCTCCGATCCAAAGATTCGTGAACTCCTTGTCCAAAGCTATCGAGTGATCTATCGGCTAAAGAAAGGGTCTGCTCAGATTCTGGCGATTGTCCATGGCGCGAGAAATCTCTCCGGTATGAAGCCCAAACCTTGGGCAAACAGGTAATCAACATCCTTGTAGAAACCAAAGGTTGCCGATAACCTCCAAAACAATGGCCAAAGAACCAACGTCAGACAGGCTCTATGGAGCCGATGGAAGCTTGTGATGCGGCCAGAGTGCTCGCAAGGCGGTACTGTACTCAGTAGTCGTCAAACATCCGAAGCTGATCCAGATGTGGGGTCCCTCGTCTCCATGTCAAAAGCGTAGACTCCTTCTTGAGTTTGGAGGAAGGTGGGCGCGATGCCAGCAAGGCTTGCGCAGAGATCCATGGTCCAATCAGTTCGAAGTGGGCCAGATCTGTTTCGCGAAGATTCAAGCTCCATTCCGAACCAGGCCTCTTCCTCGTTCCCGTTGGACAACCAAGGTACCGCAACTGAAAGAACCACTCCCCTGACAAGCTTGTCCCGACCCGGTGGACAACCGCGATAATCCCAGGCCGGTCACCGGCTGTTTGCCTGAGGTAGACCCCGAGGGCAATCACTTCACGATCTATCATGTATCCGATGGTTACACGAGTATTGGCCGAAGGTCAAGCGAGAGCATTCGAGAGTAGTGACGCAAATCTGGCAGCAGAAGCTGATTTCTTGACTCTCTGTTGGGCGAAGCCTACGTTACCCTCGATGAAACAAGTCTTCGTGTCTCAGAACTTGATCGAGGTTGAGATGCGCAAAGAGCGGCTTGAGCAGGCCGGTATCCGGTGCATGATCAAGAATCAACGTTCTTCGAGCCTGGCCGGAGAGATTCCCTTTGTAGAGATTTTCCCGGAGCTGTGGGTACTCCAAGAGCAGGATTACGATCAGGCACGTCAGCTACTTGAAGAAGAAACTGATTTACTGCCATCAAACCAAGACTTCTGGACATGCTCAGGATGCGGTGAGCGGCATGAAGGTCAGTTTGGAGTCTGCTGGAAGTGTGGACAGGAAAAACCCTCGTCGTGACTTCCCCTACAACCTCGGCCCCCATGTTCGATCACTTCTTCTTTCCGCACACATATTTCCAGACCGACTGGGCTAGAGTCCCTCGCGGAATTGGTGCCCAGGCTGACTCGCCTGACTTCTGATACACCACGTCACCAGCCCCCATGTTCCCAGCGAAATGTTCCACTGCCAGCAGCCGAAAGCGCTCGGTCGAACAGTCGTGCTCTTCCTGGGCGCGCGAAGACAAGTATGTCCTGAACCATCGTGTCTGAGCGGTTCTCAAATCATCCAAGACCCACACGCTCACCCGCTCACCATTCCGGATGATGGTCTCGGAATCGACATAGATCTTTGCCTTGTTGTTTCCATCAACCAAAAACCATTCTGCAAAGACAGGAACCACGCCCAGCAATTGGAACGCAACCAGGAGGGAGAAAACCAGGGAAACAGCGCGGAAGAGACAACCAGTGAAGAATAACAATCCGTCACGAAAGAGGAGCTTGTCGAGAGTGGGGAAACAGCGCGGAAGAGACAACCAGTGAAGAATAACAATCCGTCACGAAAGAGGAGCTTGTCGAGAGTGGGGCACCACGGCTTAGCTCGTCTGGTCCCTTTGCACATTCGGCCAAACCTCATAAACAACTGCTCCCCATCGTCGAGGCTTCGGCACACCCCCAAAGGCTTTGGCCGACGGGTCGAAGGGCATTCACAATTCCTTGTCGACATGAGAGCCGTGACGCCACGCATGGGCCGGTGAATGACTGAAGCTCAAACGCTTATTGTTTGGAGCACGGCACTGGCACGCATGCCGCGCAGAACACTAGGACCATAGGTAGTCAATCGATTTAGGGTTTCTGGCCGTTTTCATCCACCCTCTTTAAGCAATCGTTAAAGGCCCCTCGCCGTTGGACAAACGACCAGAAGAGTTTGTATCGATTGAGCATTTCCAACTGCTCCACGTATTCGTTGCACTGCTTCGCCTTCCAAGCCTCGACATTCTCCGGGGGCGCAGTAATGACCCATGCCCCCCCTACCAGGACCACAATAGCCAGGGCCACGCTCCCGACGAGCACAAGTCCTTTCTTGACGTCCATAAATCCTTCTTTCGCTATATTGAAGGTCAAAGAACCCGCTGAGTCTTGTCTGCCTGAACCCTACCCGTTGATCATGGTGCCGGAGACCGGGATCGAACCGGTACGGGCCTTTTGAGCCCGAGGGATTTTAAGTCCCTTGCGTCTGCCTATTCCGCCACTC
>JACRQB010000167.1 GCA_016222925.1 Nitrospirota bacterium
GGGCAGGAGCTGGTAATGTCGTCGCACGAGTTCAAGGGGCAGGCTCTCGCCGGCAGTAATGACGACACGAAGCGATTCGAGCTGAGTACTCAACGCCTCACCGAGCACGGCGTGGTACAAAGAAGGGACCCACACGATGTGCGAGATGCGTTGATGCTCGATGAGCGCAGCAATCTCAGTTGGGTTGCGATGGACGGTCTCTGATGGGATGATCAGTTCCCCTCCCTGCAGCAACGTCCAAAATATACCTGTCACAGACCCATCAAAGGCCAGAGAGAAGCTCAGCAGGAATCGGGATACCGGGTCCGGATAGTACTGAAGTCTGGCATAAAGCGAGGTCACCAGACTGCGGTGTGTCACGGCCACACCCTTGGGTCTCCCTGTCGAACCTGAGGTGTAGATGATATAGGCGAGCTGATCTGGGGAGACCGAAAGTGCGAGGTTCTCCTCCTCCGCTCCGCCCACGGTGGGTGCACACAGGGTTTCCATATCACAGATCTGGCCGCCATAGCTCTGTATATGGTTACGGAGATGCGCCTGTGTGACGACGATGGAAACGTGCGAATCCTCCAGCATGAGCTGGAGGCGGTGACCGGGGAAGGACGGATCCAGGGGAACATAACCGCCCCCTGCTTTGAGAATGCCCAAGAGGCCCACAAGGGCATCTACTGAGCGCTCGACACAGAGCCCTACCGGGAGATCTGCACCGACCCCCAATTTCTGTAGAGCGCGAGCGACTCGATTCGCTCGTCGGTTCAGTTCTTGGTAGTTGATGGACTGGTCTCCGCACGTAACGGCGAGAGCAAGGGGAGTCCGTTCCACCTGTGCCTCGATGAGTGTATGGATACCGGAGATCTGGGTGGACGGTTCGTCCCACGCTAAATGAATGTTCCGTCTCTCCTCGGCAGTTAGTAATGACAGTTGATCAAGGCGGGCCTCAGGTTTCTTGAGAAATTCCTCAAGCAAGATCTCCAGCTGTCCCAGCATTCGGTCTACTGTCGAATCGTCAAAAATCGTCGAGTCATGGAGAAACGCCAGTTCCAGGCCATGAGCCTTATTCACGACCATCAACACGAGGTCGAACTCCGATGCCGTCGGCTCCCAAGGGAGATGCGTGACCTCAAGATCCTTGACGGTGAACGTGGACAAGGGGTCGTCCTCACACACGATCATCACGTTGAAGAGTGGAGACAGGGACCGCTCACGTTGTAACGACAGTGCCTCGATCACCTCTTCAAACGGGAGTTCTTGGTGGTCGTAAGCCTGCACCACTACACGGCGTATCTGCTTCAATAGTTCTTGTCCTGTCAGTCCATCCGACACCTCAGATCGCAACGCCACCGTATTGACGCAATATCCCATCACATCTTCGAGCTCTCTCCGACGCCTGCCGGCCACGATCGATCCAACCACGACATCTGACTCTTGGGTGTAACGATGGAGCCACGTCGCAAACACGGCATACAGCACCATGAATGTCGTGACGTTCTGGCGCTGGCAGAAACGATCGAGACCGGATGAAAGCTCTGGCGAGAGCGATCGGAACCGTACGCCTCCCTCGAACGTGCGCACCCGCGGCCGCTGACGATCGACCGGTAGTTCAGCGGGTGGCCGGGCGCCGCTCAACTGCCGGATCCAGTAGGCGCGATGGACTTCACGAAGGCCTTGATCCAGCCTGGATCTCTGCCAGTCGGCATAGTCCGCGTACTGAACGGTCAGCGCGGGCAGTAGAGCCTTTTGAACATCACCACCGGCTTCCCACAGGAGGGCCAAGTCCTTCCAGAAGATACGGAGAGACCACCCGTCGGCGACGAGGCGGTGGAATGTCAGTGCCAGGATATGCACACCCTGTTCAAGCGCCAACAGGGTCACCCTGAATAGCGGTCCCTGTCGTAAGTCGAAAGGCCGGCTCTTCTCCGCTCGTAGGAATTGCTGCACCTGAATGTCTTGCTCCGCAGGGTCCAATCCTTGGAAATCATGGCGTCCTACCTTGACGATCGTCTCCGCGGATACTTCCGCGAATCCTTCACCTCGCTCCGATCCGAAACGAGTTCGAAGAATCTCGTGGCGACGGGCGATTTCTCGTACCGACCGCTCCAATACCTCGGGGTTGACCGGTCCACGGATGCGTACGCTCATGGAAATATGATTGATCGCGCTCCCAGGATGAACTTGCTCTAAGAACCAGAGTCGCTGCTGAGATGGGCTGAGAGGAATTCTGCCTTCCCTTCTGGATGTCGAGCGAAGCGGAATGAGCGGAATCCGCGTCCCGCCGCCCGCGTACTCATGCCTCTCCGCGTCCCGGCCCACGTCATCCGAACTCGTGCTCAGTTCACCGATCCGATCGGCTAGTGCGGACAAGGTCGGACATTCGAACAGCACGCTGAGGGGGAGTTCGACATGGAATACGTCAAGGATGCGCGCCACAACCTGTGCGGCAAGGAGCGAATTACCGCCGAGTGCAAAGAAGTTCGCGTGGCGATGTGGATGGGGTACTCCAAGCACCTCTTGCCAGATATCGGCCAGCCCTGTTTCGAGAGCAGTTTGTGGATTCTCGCTGGATACTCCATCGGTATCAGCATTCCGATCAGACTCCAGCGCACTCGATCCGACGACAGCAAGCTGGTCTGCCTCAAAGGCGGCCTTGCAGGCGCCTCGTTGAATTTTCCCGCTGGAGGTTCGTGGAATTGTGCCGGACTTGATCAGCACCACTGTGTGGATTTCGAGTTCGTATTCGTCAGCCAACGCGCGACGTATGCAGCCCACCACCTCCACCAGGTCGGATTCAGACACCTGCTTCTCGACTTCATGGACCAGCACCACACGTTCTCCGGTCTTGTCCTCGATCGAGAAGGCCGCTCCATATCCTCGTCGCAAGCCGGGGTGTGTTTGCTGGGCCGACCACTCCAGATCATGGGGATAATAGTTCCGTCCACGGACGATGATCAGATCCTTGAGGCGTCCGGTCAGGAACAACTCTCTGCGGTGAAGAAATCCCAGATCGCCGGTTCGCAAATAGGGACCCGCATCTGACCCGGAGAGAGCGGCGTGAAATATGGTGTCCGTTTCTTCCGGTTTGCCCCAGTACCCGGTGCCGATCCCGGCTCCGGTCAGCCACACTTCACCTACCACGCCAGGTTGACACTCGACGTGCGTCGTCGGATTCACGATCCGGACATGAGTGTCTTCGAGGGGCTCTCCGCATCCGACCAATGTCCGCGTTCCCTGTTCTGAGACAGGAGACTCTTTGACGATCGAGTCGGCCAACGCCTCGGCCGCAACATGCAAGAAGTTCGGCTCTGCTCCGACCCGCTTCACCGTCACCAAGAGCGTGGCTTCAGCGAGTCCATACGCCGGGGCAAACGTCGTTCGCCGGAAGCCATGTGGACCGAAGGTATCGATAAACTGCTCCACCGTCTCCGGACGGATAGGTTCGGCGCCGCAACTGGCGACCATCCATCTGCTCAAGTCAGCTTGCCATTCTGGCTGTTGTCGCATCGCCCTGAGACAGGCCTCATAGGAAAAATTCGGCCCCCCGCTGTGGGTGATCGCAAAGTGCGACACCGCGTCAAGCCAGCGTAATGGCCGCCGGAGGAACGTGATGGGTGACATCAGATAGGCAGGAATGCCGGCGTAGAACGGGGCGAGGATTCCGTGCAGTAATCCATAGTCATGGAAATAGGGCAACCAACAGAGCGACCGGCTGCTGTCCGATACGCCTCCGGCCAGACTCAAGGCCCTGCAGTGAGCGAGCACATTTCCCTGGCTGATCATGACACCGCGAGGAGTGGCCGTTGATCCTGACGTATATTGCAGGTAGGCAAGGGCGTTCCTGTGAGGCCGTGGCAACTCAACCAAATCGACTGAAGCGTAGGGTTGATTTGTCGCCACCCACGTAATCGGACCGGTCTCGTTGGCGATCGCAAGTTCCGAAGACAGTGCCGTGACACTTGAAGTCGTGAGGACCAGCGATACCTGGGCATCCTCGATAATGCTACGCAGTCTGGGCAGAGCATGTTTTCGCCTGATGGGGTCGGGAGCTGGAGCAGGAACTGGTACAAGACCGGCACAGACACATGCCCAAAAAGCGCATGCGGCATCGAGTCCCTGAGGGTAGAGCAGAAGGGCTCTGGTTCCCGGTCGAGCCACGTGTGCGAGATGGCCTGCTAGCGAACGTACGGTCCCTTCGAGTTGAGCATAGGTCAGCTGACTCTCAATCTCGAGATTGTCACGAAGAAGCGCATAAGCAAGCTCATCCGGCTGTTGCCGGCATCGATGCTCGAAGAGATCAGGGAGGTTGTGGATCGTCAGAGGAGGAAGTTTAGGCATGGATGCGAGACACAGACGGCCCTTGAACCGCTAAGAATATCCGCTATCAACTATCTGTCTAGTGACGAGTACAAACGTAGAATGATTGATCATAAATGGGAAGAATTTCTCGTTTTTCAACCGGGTCAGAAATTGACCACCGTGTATTGTGACGAGTCCTCATGTCTGAATGAAGAACTCTGTTTGCAAACTGGCAGGCAGGTCACGCTCCGCAGTGAAGGTTGTGGCATTTTGCGGCAGTAGGCGAGGAGGGACCGGGGTATTTGTCACCAGCCCAGTCCCTTATTTCCCGCACCATCCTAGTAAATCTATCTAACTAGTTGATGAATAAGGAGCAATCGCTCTCGATTCGTTGAAAGACAATGGCACATTGATCGCAAGGTTTGGTTCTCGAAGGGAGCACAAATGCAGATCACACGACGACTGGTAGCCTGTTGCGTAGTCTTAGCCGGTACGTTCGGGCTGGGGTTCAGCAATCTTGGGGTGAAAGAGCTTGCTGTCACGGCAAAGGGTGGTGATCCAGTCAGTGGACGCGAAATCTACGTGAACACATGCATCCGCTGCCATGGAATCGACGGGAAAGGCGCACTAGGAATCAAACTTGTTCCACCTCCGGCGGATCTGACCTCGCTCACCGTTCAAAGTCGGCTCGACGGGACCTTATTTCGACGGATTCACGAAGGCAAACCGAATACCGCCATGGGCGCGTGGAAACATGCGCTCTCCGATGAAGAAATTTGGGATGTCCTGGCCTATGTGCGCACATTCGGGGTCGAGTCCAGTGGACAACCATAAAGTTGAATCCAATTGGTGGGAGTTGTCTCATACGAGTGTGTCAGCGAAAAAAGATCAACTCCATTTTCGATGAGGGGGTAATGCCATGACGTGCAATGTTGGAGGGATTGAGAGACCTATACGAATTGGAGCAGGGCTTGTGGCAATCATCATCGGGCTTTTTGCAGGGCTCTCGACTGCGATGTCGGGGGCTGCTCTTGCGGTTGGGGTCATCCTCCTGCTCACCGGGGCAATGGGATTTTGCCCGCTGTTTACCTTACTTGGGATTAATACCTGTACACCAGCGTCCGGTGTGAAGAAATGAGGCCCACTCTATGAGCCGACGAGTTATGGCCGGCGTCGTGTTGGTGAGTATGCTGGTGGGGACGATCAGTTGTGTCCCGCCTCCACGAGTGACGGAGAGTGAGGAGGCGGCTGTTCGTCGGAGTGCGGGGTCGCCAGTCGATGCGCTGTTTGTCCCGCCATCGCCCGAAACGATTCCAGCTGATCTGAGGGGCGAACAGATTCGCCTGGGCTATAAGATGATCGTCGACACACAGGAATATGGGAAACGGTATGTTGGAAACGCGCTCAACTGCACCAATTGTCATTTAGATGCGGGGCTCAACCCGAATTCCGCATCCTTCGTCGGTATCGCCACTCTCTATCCCCGGTATCGGGAGCGAGCCGGCCGACAGATGACGCTGGCCGATCGAATCAACGAATGTTTCGAACGCAGTATGAACGGAAAACCTCTGCCGCCCGACAGTGTGAAGCTCACGGCCATTGTCGCGTACATCGCATGGCTATCGCAGAATATGCCGCCCGGCGTTGAGCTCCCATGGCGAGGAATCCCACGCCTCATCTCGACTCATCAGCCTGACCCTCTCAACGGCAAAAAGGTCTATGAGAAAAAGTGTGTCTTCTGCCACGGATCCGACGGGCAAGGCACCATGGCGGCGCCGCCGGTGTGGGGGCCGCGTTCGTACAACATTGGTGCAGGCATGGCGCGGGTGAGTGTAGCTGCCGCATTTATCAAGGCCAACATGCCGCGAGGCTGGGGCTGGACGGTGACGGACGACGAAGCCATCGATGCCGCAGTCTATATCAA
>JACRQB010000168.1 GCA_016222925.1 Nitrospirota bacterium
GGCGGCGGTAATCAGTACCATCAACGGGGACAGCAACGTGCCGTTCTATAAAGAGTTCGGCAACCAGGGGTTACGCGCCGAGGATGCGCCGATCATGGCCTTCAGCGTGGCCGAAGACGAACTGCGCGGGATGGATACGAGCGCGCTCGTCGGGCACTTGGCGGCCTGGAATTATTACCAAAGTGTGGATACGCCGCAGAACAAGAAGTTTGTGGCGAACTTCAAAGCCTATTGCAAGCGCAATAACCTGCCGGATGGCGAAAACCGCGTGACGGACGATCCCATCGAGGCGGCGTACTTCGGCGTGTATGTGTGGAAGCAGGCCGTGGAAAAGGCCGGGTCGATCGAAGTGGACGCCGTGCGCAAGGCGGTCTACGGGCAGAAGTTCCTGGCGCCGGGCGGGCAGATCATGATGGATGAGGCCAACCAGCATACGCACAAGCCGGTGCTGATCGGCGAAATTCTGAAGAATGGCCAATTGAAGACGATTTGGCGGTCAAAGGGCTTGGTGAAACCCGAGCCCTGGAGTGAGTACACCAATCCCGAGAAGGGGTGCGATTGGATTAATCATCAAGGGACGCGGTCAAAGGGCTTGGTGAAACCCGAGCCCTGGAGTGAGTACACCAATCCCGAGAAGGGGTGCGATTGGATTAATCATCAAGGGACGTATCAGAAGAAATGACATAACGGATGTAACGGTACCGTTTCCTCTTCACAGGGACGGTACCGACATCGGAGATTGTCGGCGAACAGGGACGGGATTCTATCATCTGGCCGAAACGGGTGGCTCTGTGTTGGACGTGCAGTTAGAGCCTAAGGTCAGAATCAGAAGGAGGGGTAACTCAATGAAGACAGATCTGACAAGGTTATGGAAGAAGGTGGTAATGGCTGGGGCCGTGACGGCGCTGGTGGCTGGACTGGGCTCCACGCTGCCGAGTGCTTATGCTGGTGGCATGATCAAAGCTGATGAGGACAAGTGGATTTCCGTCGGGATGGGGATCCGCTCCAGTTTCAACAGCCAAGAGGGGGCGGCCGGAGGCCATTACAGTAACGATTTCAACATCAACAATGCGCGTATCTACATCGACGGGCAGATCCACAAGTATGTGAAGTTCACCTTCAACACCGAATGTTTTAACTGCGGGGTCGGGGGGACCGGCACGGGCGGCCAGTTTGGTGGCAACTCCAATATTGGGTTGCTCGACGCGATTGGGAAATTCGAGATCAGCGAGACGGTCAACCTCTGGGTGGGACGCACCTTGGTGCCGAGTGAGCGCGGTGAATTGAACGGGCCGTTCTACCATGCGACCTTCGATGGCTTCCGGACGCCGTTCAACTCGGCCGATTTCAGCGGCAACTTTCCCAGCGGTCCCAATGGCGCAACGGGCGGGCAGGCCGGGCTCTATGGTCGTGACAACGGGGCGGTCTTCTTCGGCAAGGTCCATCCCTTTGGGACCCACCTCTTGTACGTCGCGTCAGTGTTCACAGGGGCGCGCGGGGGACCGAACAACACCGGCAGCCTGTTATATGCCGGTCGTCTGCAATGGAACCTCTTGAACGATGAAAACAACCCCGGCTACTACACCTCCGGGACCTACTATGGGACGGCGGGAGATATCGTGGCGATTTCGGGCAACGTGATCCATCAAAAAGATGGCGCGGGGTCCCCCACGTTGGGACGCAGTGATTTCACCGGGGCGACCGTCGACCTCTTGGTGGAAAAGCTGATGCCGAACAACATGGGCGTGTTCACGTTCAATGCGGAATTCAAGCGGTACTGGGCCAACTACGGGACCGGAGCCTTTGCTGGCGGCGATTGTTTCTGTATGTTCAATGGCAATTCCTGGACGGTGTACGGGTTGTACCTGATTCCGCATGAGGTCGGCATTGGGCGGTTTCAGCCCTATCTGCGGTTCGTCAGTATCGATCCGTTGTATAGCGCGATGCGACAGGAGTGGGAGTATGGCCTGAACTACATCATTTCCGGCCACAATGCTCGCGTTTCTGTGTATGGCCGGTACGGCGATTTGGAAACCAAGGGACCATTCAACAACTTTGGGCCGAATGCGACCGGCAACAAGGTCGATTCGTTCCACGTGGCATTGCAGCTGCAGTACTAACTCGGACAGTATGGTCTCGAATTAGCTCGTTAGACTGGTGGATTTTCAGCAAGGGATGTTGGTTATTGGGTGGGCCATCGGAGCGGGACTGTATGGGAGAAGCTTCAGAGAGATAACAGACGGCACAGACTCACGCCGGCATTGAGGAGGGAGCTTGCCCACTTCTACTTTTCAGCGGAGTCCCCACGTCTTGTTGGGGACTCCGCCCCCCCTCCCCTAAAAAAGCAGCCAGGGTTTTAGAAGCAGTCATCCCCAGGGGCGGTGCCTCTTTCCTCAACTGTTCGATAAATTCCTGGAATCTCATCAGTGATGTCTGTCCCTGTATTCAGGGTATTCCCGATGGGCCTATACCATTTCTTCCGGTATGCTGCGGGTATAAAAAATATGTGCCGGGAACATTACCTCTGAGAAGGAGGTGAGGCAATATGAACGTAAAGGGATTCATTATTGAAGACGACCAAGGAAGGGAATTTGTGGTGGTGTGCAAGCCTCCTTATAGGCAGTTGGGTGGAACCTTCGCTCTTCGAGGCTGGCAGCGTCGGCGCCTGGTTCCGCTGCAGTCTACGGAACGGGAGCTTCGAAAAATCGCCGGTGGAGCTCTGGCGACGCTGCATGACTTGTTTAGAAGTCTCCCGAGACTGCTTGAGCATAGCCAAGGCGTTTCTTCTGCTCATGCTACTGCTCACAGCCTCCAACGATCTGCTAAGAGGTAGATGTTCTTCAGGGGACTGGCGGTTTCCTGAGACTAAGCGGTTTGTGATTGCTCTGACCCCGAACGAACCTATTGACGATCTACTACTCCCGATTTGGCGAGACCGTAGGGTATGAGTCTCGTCAGCACTAGCAGGATGCTGAAAAAGCCTCCCAGCGGCGTTCTCACATCGCTCAGAGGCTCAACGTACCAAAGCGTACGCCTCGTATCTTCGCTCGCTGCGGCCTTGCTGGACAGCCTTTTTGAGCATCCTGAAGTGATTCTGGCGTGAGCACCCTACGGAAAGTTCCATCCATTTTGTAGGCATCAATCGAGTTTTTCCGTGGCTTGCGAGGTTTGTCCCTGTAGTCTTTGTCCCCTTGACCCCCCTGAGAAATATTCTCGCCGTGCCTGGCTCGCTTGCAGTATGATACGGCTCCGCTGACTGAGAGGCGCAGCCGTGTTGAAACAGCGTATCGAAGCTGTCACGAAAGCCAATCAGAAATTCTATGACGTGTTTGAGAGCCTCGACATCGCCAA
>JACRQB010000111.1 GCA_016222925.1 Nitrospirota bacterium
TCATGTCTGCCTCGCCACAACTGGTCTTGAAGCGTTGAAGCTCGTGCCGTCTGAACATCCTGATTTGGTGATCCTCGATCTCATGTTGCCTCACATGAACGGATTGGAGGTATGCAAAACCCTCCGTCACAAGCCTGAGACCGCGCTGTTGCCGATCATTATGCTGACGGCGAAAAACGAAGAGTCCGATACCGTTGTCGGACTTGAGCTCGGAGCCGATGATTACGTCACCAAACCCTTCAGTCCCAAGACATTGATGGCTCGGGTCAAATCCCTCTTCCGCCGGCTGGAACGGACAAACGATCACAAACCAACGTCCTTAGTGTACGGTTCCCTCCAAATGGATCTGACGCGCCATGAAGTGACAATCAGAGGTAAAGAAGTGCTGCTCACCGCTAAGGAGTTTGGACTGCTGGAACAGCTCTTACGTCACCCTGGACGGGTACTGACGCGGGAGGTACTGCTTAATGAAGTGTGGGGTTACGACTATTATGGGACGACGCGAACCGTTGACGTCCATGTTCGGCGATTGAAACTGAAAGTACCGCTCCTCAATGACTCGATTGTCTCGGTCAAGACGCTTGGATACAAACTATTGGATCAACCTCGAGTATAGTCACTTCCCCTGCATTGTCACGATGTCGTTTCCAGCCTCCACAAGCCTACTTCGAAACTTTTTGTGATGCGTTGTGTTCACTGTGGAGACGTCATCGATCATATCATCCTGATGAACCGCCGACGCCAACGATCTGTACGGCCCCCTGTCCCTCGGATTCCCAATACGTAGGATATCCTCTGGCAAAACGAAGCATGGTGTCCTCTACGCAGGCCAGAGGGAGGTCATCGGCGAAGATCTCCATGGCCAGGATGACGATGTCAATGTCGTAGAACAAATACAAATCAATATGTGCAACCTCGAATATGACCGGCACAGATCTGGGATCGGGGTAGGTCATCCGCACCCGCGCGATATCGGTGCGGCGGAAGACACGAATGGGTGATTCCTGGTTGACACCTGTCCCGCAGCCTGTGCCTTCGCCGTACAGAAAACGCCTCGCCAGAGATTATTGAACCCCTGCGTCTGAATAAAGTCGCAGTGTTTCTGGATCGGCAGATCGTCGCGTATCGGCATTAACTGGAGTGGCCAGAGTACTATCTGTCGGAAATGCCTAACCACGAGGCCGCGGTCGAGGGCGATCTCCTCACATACGTCACTCGTAGTAGATGATGTCGATGGTTCCATAAGCATTAGTCAAGGCTTCTAGCGCTGCTCTTCATGGCCTGGACTTCCAGTGAGTCAAGAACCATTCCTGAGAATTCACAGCTGCTTCACCGTTTGTCGGCTGCTTACGTTCGTACGTCCCGTCTGGAAGCAACCGCCTTGCCTGCACATTGTCTCGTAGCCCGACACCGAGAATGTCATTGAGAATGACATCGCGCCAGCGAGGATCCTCTACGGGAAACAGCACTTCCACTCTGTGGTCCAGATTTCGAGGCATCAGATCGGCACTCCCCATCAACATATCGTCGTGCCCGCCGTTGCGAAAATAGTAGATCCGCGCGTGTTCCAGAAAACGCCCAACCACCGAGGTGACGGTGATAGTCTCACTGATCCCTGGAAGGCCCGGCTTTAGGCAACAAATACCCCGCACTTGAAGGTCAATTTTGACTCCGGCTTGCGATGCAAGGTACAGAGCCTGGATACACTGCGCATCGACCAATGCATTCATCTTGAACGCAATATATCCATCACCGTGCTGGCGATGGCGGCAGGACTCGCGCTCGATCCGATCCAGTAATTGTTGCCTGAGCGTCGTCGGTGCAACGAGTAACTTAGAATAGATATTCTTGCGGGAGTACCCAGTCAGTGAGTTGAACAGATCGGATACATCACGACTAATGGTAGAATCGCAGGTGAAATAGCTCACATCGGTATAGATACGACTGGTGACCACGTTATAGTTTCCTGTGCCGAGGTGGACATAGCGACGGATTCCCTCCGGTTCGCGACGGACGATGAGACAGACCTTCGCATGCGTCTTGAGCCCGCGAACACCGTACACAACGTGCACACCTTCATCCTCAAGTTTTCTAGCCCATTCAATGTTATTTTCTTCGTCGAATCGAGCCTTGAGCTCAACCAGGACCGCAACTTGCTTGCCGTTGACGCGAGCTTCCAACAGCGCATCGACAATGGGTGATTTTGGATTGACGCGATAGAGGGTCTGTTTAATGGCGAGAACGTCTGGGTCGTTTGCGGCTTCTCGCAGAAATTCCACGACCGGCATGAAGCTGTCATAAGGATGATACAACAGCACGTCCTGCTGACGGATGGCAGCCAAAAGACTGCCTGATTTACTCACGCAGGGAGGGACGGCCGGAACAAACGGCTGATCTTTTAGGTCAGGACGCTCAAGTGCGTGCAGCTCACGAATCCCAGCCATCCCGATCGGGCTGTGTCCTGCATAGACAAGGTATAACGGGAGCTGAAGGTTTCTTGTCAGGATTTCGCGGATGGGACCGGGTGTCGCCGCATCCAATTCCAATCGAACGGCTGACGTGTACTGTCGCTGATCGAGCTGTGCTTCCACCGCCTCGATGAGGTCGGATGCTTCGTCTACCTCAATCGCAACATCAGCATCTCGCGTCACACGGAATGGGTAGGATGCGACAACGTCCAGACCGGGAAAGAGATTGTCCAGGTTATGCGCAATCACCTCCTCCAGCCAGACAAATTGCTGCACTCCTCCAGCCCCGCCCAAACCCATCTGTTGACGCGCAACATCCTCATCGGTGGGGATCGGAACCAGTCGCGGGAAGACGTCAGGCACTTTGACGCGCGCGAAACAGTCACCACGCTCGGGGTCCTTTACCAATACGGCAAGATTAAAGCTTAGGCTCGAGATATGAGGGAAAGGATGGGTCGGGTCAAAGGCGAGCGGAGTCAGCACTGGAAATATTTCTCGCTGAAAGTACCCTTGGATCGCTTCTCGTTCCCTGTGCCCCAACTCTCCATAATGCAGAATACGAATGCCTGCTTCTGCCAATCCGGGCAAAACATCCTGTTTCCAGCACATATCGTATCGTTCATAGTGGATCATCAGCTCTCGGTTGATCGCCAGTATTTGCTCTGATGGTGTCATGCCGTCGGGCGTCGTTCCGACGGCTCCACCAGCCACCTGACGATGGAGACCTGATACTCGAATCATGAAAAACTCATCCAGATTCGTGGCGAAGATCGCCAGAAACTTCACTCGTTCCAAGAGGGGGTGCCGCTTGTCCTCGGCTTCTTCGAGGACCCGCAGATTGAATCGCAGCCAGCTGAGTTCTCGATTCAAGAGATGGCGCGACTCATCGATACTTTGCTCTGGCTCGGCTGCTGATTCTCCCGACCCAGCAGACTGATCGATCATGGAACCTCCTTGGCGATAAACGGTCTCTTACGCCTGTTCTTTTGCATACTGCAAGAGAGATTGATCGTATTCAGAGAGAACACGTGGCCATGGTCCTACAAAACGCACACCGTTACATAGCTAACGGATGCCACCAAGAATCCGATCAACTTACCAACCATCAAATCATGGGAGTCTATCCTATATCCCATCACAACACCGTTGCAGCAGCGTTATAGATCTGTAACATTTTGATCTCGTGCCTACATACGGCTGGCGACTACTGGTGTTCGTGAAGTCAATGAGTTGGTTGCAAAGAACATTCGTGACGCAAGAGCCAGTTCGCCAATTATCCCCTACTGATTCTGGAGGCGCAGCCGTTACACTGAGACACTCCTGACGTTCAATCTTCGATTCAGTGTGTGTCGTGAAAATCGCTCGGCCGAAAATAACCCTCTCAGACCGGATAGAGTAATCAGCCGTGGTGCCTCGTATGTTAATTTATCTGGACGAATCATGAATGCTCTTGGAACCGCATCCCCGGCAAATCGGCTCTGTTTCATCGCCTGCCTTTCTTTGAGCTGGCTCCTGTCACACGATGTCACCCGAGCAGAGCTCCAGCCTGAAGTAACGGTGTGGCTGGAGTCTGGTCAAGCTGTTGCGACCAGTCAACTGAGCGGCCGGCGGGAAATACCCTTGGGTGCACAGGAAGTGGTCATCAGCTCAGGCACGAATGGGATCAACGGCATTGTGGTGACGTCTCGTCGGCTCTTAGGGTTTTCAAGCCGTGCCCTGACCTGGAGCAAGAAAGAACTGGACGTGAATGAAAAGGTCCTCGAGCGGACAATCCTCTCAAGCTTCAGTCTCATCAGGACGGATCGACATCTGTACGGATTTCGGGGCGTCAACGGGCTGTGGCTCGAAGAAGCGTTAGGTGTACGGGAAAAGGTGACTCGCTTCCACAGCAACGACTATGGAGCAGTCTTCATCACCACTGAGCGATTGGTCGGATTCACGCCGCTGCTCGGCGGCTTCGCATCGAAGTTGTTGGACGTGCATGAGCGCATCGTGGGTGTGGAGAATGACAATGGGCTCATTCTCGTTTCCACCACGAAGCGAACGCTCGTCTTCGGCAGTCGTTTGAGCGGATGGGAGGAATTCGAGTAACGGTACTCGCCTACTCCTGCCGGA
>JACRQB010000169.1 GCA_016222925.1 Nitrospirota bacterium
TTCCAAGAAAAATGGGCTGGCCCCCGGGCTTGGACGCATGACCGGTTGGGGCTTCCCATCCGCTCCGGACTCCTCAGTCTCTACACGACCGATCATTCCCAATATGCCACTTGCATTCGCATCATCGGCATCGGGGGCGAATCTTGTCCGTATATCCAGTCCCTCAGAGGATCGAAGTTCTTCTTTCATCGTGTCACCCCTTGCTCTGGTTGAATATCACTCACCATAGTTAGAGTCTTATTGAGTCAAGAAGATTCACCGAATTATTCCCGGCGTGTTCCTTCTACGAAGCAAAAGGGATGCTGGATTGAAGATGAGAACCGGTCGGTGTAATCAGCTCGAAAAATCTGAAAGATTAGTGTTGGCTAATGAGAGAGCGAATAACGAACTGTCGCACTTATGCGGCATCTATGTAGAATTGGCACCAACGATCAGACTGAAATGCCACACTATTTCGGTAGCAATCCCTTTATGAACGGGGCAAGGGTATCGATCGGAATCGGGAAGATCGTAGTCGAGTTCTTCTCAGCCGCGATCTCGACGAGTGTCTGGAGATATCGCAGCTGCAGCGCGGCAGGGTTTCGACTGATCACGTCCGCCGCTTCCGCCAGTTTCTGCGCGGCTTGAAATTCCCCTTCCGCATGGATGATTTTGGCTCGACGTTCCCGCTCGGCTTCCGCTTGCCGGGCGATCGCACGTTGCATGTCTTGAGGAATATCCACATTCTTTACCTCGACGGCAGCGACCTTGACTCCCCATGGCTCGGTCTGCTGATCGATAATCCGCTGTAATTCGGCATTGATATCGTCACGTTTCGACAACAGATCGTCGAACTGGCTTTGGCCGAGCACGCTCCGCAGCGTGGTCTGGGCCACTTGCGACGTCGAATAGAGATAATCTTGAACGGCGAGCACGGCGCGCTGGGGGTCGACCACTCTGAGAAAGATGACGGCGTTCACTTTCACGGAAATGTTATCCCGTGTGATGACATCTTGCGAGGGGACTTCCATGGTGACGGTCTGCAAGTTGACACGGACCATCTGCTGGAGGGCTGGCACCACCAACCTGATACCGGGCCCCTTCACGGTCTGAAACTTACCGAGCACAAAGACCACGAGCCGTTCGTATTCCATGACACGTTTGAAGCTGGCATAGAGAACAAACCCCAATAAGACCAACGGTATGAGCAATGACATAACGACTCCTTCGTCTTCAGGCATTCTATTTGTGGACCGGGGCTACGTTCACCGCCAGCCCTTCAACCGACGTCACTTCCGCGGCCTCTCCCTGCCGAATCGGGGTCTGGCTGATTGCTTCCCAGATCTCCCCATGTAGGGCGATTTGGCCACGTGGGTTGAGATCTGTCTTCGCGATCCCAATCGATCCGATCATGCCTTCAACTCCGGTCACTGGTCCGCGACGTCCACTCCTGGCGGCCATCCAGATGACGGTTCCGACCAGGGCCCCGATCGTGATGACGGTCGGCAACAGAAATGACACGGATACCTGCATGAACGGTGCGTCACTCTTGATGAGGAGGAGACCACCTAAAGTCATGGCAGCCAATCCGCCGAGTGCGAGTACTCCATAGCTGGTCACTGAAATTTCAAGCAAGAGAAACACGATGCCGAGTATCACAAGGAGGGCACCTGCATAGTTCACGGGGAGCGATTGGAGCGAATAGAAAGCCAGGATCAAACTGATGGCACCGATGTCCCATCGGGAATTCACGAAGCGTTACGGCCTCGCTTGAGAACGTGATTGACCCCGTAGAAAGGACGATCTTTCTCCCGTTCAGCTGCTTTAAGAGCGCAGGAATGTTCTCAGCCACCATATCGATGATCTTGAGTTTCAAAGCTTCTTGCTCCGTGACAGAAATACTTTTTCGAACCGCATCTTCGGCCCATGATACGTTCCGCCCACGCTGCTGCGCGATGCTCTTGATGTAAGCCGCTGCATCGTTTTCCACTTTTTCCTTCATCGTGTTGTCCATTTCACCGCCGCCCATCGCGACTGGGTGTGCTGCTCCAATGTTGGTTCCAGGTGCCATGGCGGCCACATGAGCTGCTAGCGTAATGAAGACTCCTGCAGAGGCAGCCCGGCCGCCAGATGGCGCGACAAAGACGATTACTGGGATAGGTGAGGCAGTCATGTCTTTGATCATCAGGCGCATGGAGGTGTCCAATCCTCCGGGCGTATCGAGTTTGAAGATCAGAGCCTGGGCACCCGACGAGTGGGCCAAGGCGAGAGCGTCGTGCAGGTACTCCGCTGCCACCGGGTTGATTACTCCTTCATAACTGGCGACGACGACGTCACCGGCATAGGCTGGACTGTCCATGAGGATTAGGCACAGGGAGATGACGGCACTTCCCATCGCCGCTGCGAGAATCCGTCTGCGTACAGCTCTGTACAGAAACACGGTGCCACGCATTGTGAGCTCCATGCGCGCAAGGCGCCGACAGCGCCGAAGGTATGAGCAGCGAGTGGATCGAAAACTCCTACGTTCGTATGCTGTCACGAAATGGCCGTTGGTTGCAAACTCCGGAACGAACCCCCTAGAATGCGCGGCATGTCTCAATTATCAAGCGGCGAACGCATCCATCTTGTCGATCACAAAAGGCGCCAGTATGCCCTCACGTTGAAGGCGGGCGAAACCTATCAATTCAGCGGTCAGAAGATCGCTCACGACGCGATTATCGGGCGGCCGGATGGCACCATCGTCGTTCTGTCGGGCGGGAAAAAGATGTTGGCTGTCCGACCGACCTTCGGAGACTACGTGCTGAAAATGCCGCGGGGCGCTCAAGTGCTCTATCCGAAAGATCTCGCGCTGATTCCCATGTGGGCGGATGTCTATCCGGGTGCGCGGGTGTTCGAGTCCGGAACCGGCTCAGGCGCGCTGACCATGGCACTTTTGCGAGCGGTAGGGCCACGAGGGTTGGTGGTGACCTATGAGATGCGGGAAGATTTTGCCCGCACTGCACTGGTGAACGTCGATCGCTATATGGGGCCCGTTCCCAACCTGACGGCATTGCGGAAGAATACCTATGAAGGTATTGAGCTGCTTGATGATAAAATTCCATTTGATCGTGTCGTGCTCGACTTACCTGAGCCCTGGCAGGTGGTCCCGCATGCAGCCACCGCACTGCGATCCGGCGGGATCTATCTGAGCTTTGTCCCCACCGTGCCACAAGTTATACAAACGGTTGAGGCGCTTGAACGGGCAACGGTGTTCGGGATGATCGAAACGTTTGAATCGTTGCTACGAACCTGGGCCGTACAGGGCAGGAGCGTGCGGCCTGATCATCGGATGGTTGCCCATTCTGGATTCATCACCGTAGCCAGAAAGATAGAACCAGGGCTGCTCCGTTCAATGGCTGAGAGAGTAGTTGCTTCCGACGGAGACCAGGAAGGCCCGTCCGATGAAGCAGGAGAGGAACTGAACTGATGAATAGGTTAGAAGGCAAAGTAGCCGTGGTGACGGGAGGCAATGCTGGAATCGGCGAAGCGATTGCGAAACGTTTTGCCGAGGAGGGAGCATCGGTTGTCATCACGGGACGTCGGCAGCAAGAAGTGGATCGTGTGGCAAGTGTGATCCGACACAACAAGGGAAAAGTACTTGGAGTTGCCGGTTCAGTGACGGATGAAACCCATGTGCTGGATGTTGTTCGTCGAGCGCTTGATAGCTTTGGGCGAATCGACATTCTGGTCAACAACGCGGGAATCGGTGAATTTGGAAAGCGCCTCCATGAAACTGATGATGCGATCTGGGCGCATGTGCTCGACATCAACTTGACCGGCGTTTTCCGCATGACACGAGCCGTTATCCCCCACATGCTGAAACAAGGGCGAGGCTCGATCGTGAATATCTCGTCCATCGCCAGTTTAGTCGGTCTCTCCGGCCTAGCTGCCTATACGGCATCCAAAGGGGCGCTTGACGCTTTGACGCGCGCACTAGCCGTCGAATATGCGAAGGAAGGAATTCGCTGTAATGTGGTGAACCCTGGTCTCATCGATACGCCTATGGCGGCCCCCCTGATGGCCAATCCGGACATGCTCCAGCCCATTTTGGCCCAGTATGCGATTCGTCGTCCTGGGACACCAGAAGAAGTGGCAAATCTGGTTCTGTATCTGGCTTCGGAGGAAGCAGCCTGGATGACTGGCGCGACCATTCCTATTGATGGGGGCATGACCGTTTATAAAGGGTAGTGGTTGCTGCAACGAGCGATAACAGCTTCCGTGCTAGGTAAAGAAATGGACATTGATGCTCGGACACAGTTTTGCGGGGTGATTGGCAATCCGGTCGGGCATTCACTGTCGCCAGCCATCCACAATGCGGCGTTCCGCAAAGTGGGGCTCAACTTTGTCTATCTCGCCTGGCAAGTGGAATCGATCGGTGAGGCCATCAAAGGGCTCCGCGCACTGGGAAACTTTCGCGGAGCGAGCGTCACGATCCCCCACAAAGTGGCTGCCATACCTTTTCTTGATCGTGTGGAGCAAACGGCACAGCGGATCGGTGCGATTAACACCATAGTAGCTGAAAAGGGCGAACTCACTGGGTACAACACGGACGCGACAGGTGCTCTGAGGGCGTTGAAAATGGGCGGAGTTGCGCTAACGGGCAAACGCATCGTCGTTCTCGGTTCGGGAGGTGCCGCCCGAGCGATTGCCTTCGCACTGGCCGCTGAGTCCGGTGCAGAGAAATTAACCTTGCTGGGGATTGAGGATGCGGAGCGGACTCGCTTGGCTCAGGATATTCGTTCTACGACAGCGGTGACGGTAGAGGATTCTTATCTGGATGAGTCCACCCTTCGTCGGGTTCTTCCTGCTGCGGACATACTCATTCATTGCACTCCGGTCGGGATGTCTCCGAAAGTCGAGGCCACCTGTGTTCCTGCCTCGCTCCTCCATACCGACCTGGCTGTCATGGACATTGTCTACAATCCACACGAAACCCGATTGCTCAGAGATGCAGGACTCGCGGGCTGCAAGACGATTCCTGGGTTGGAAATGTTCCTTAATCAGGCAATTGCTCAATTTGAGCTATGGACTGATCAGTCTGCTCCGGTTGAAGTGATGCGGACGGTCTTGGAGTCTCACTTCCGATGAATGTGGTGCTCATCGGCTATCGTGGTACGGGAAAGAGCACTGTCGGTAAACTCGTGGCGGCTCGTCTTGGGCTTGTCCTTGTCTCCACGGACGCTGAGATCGTGAAGTCGCTTGGTCAAAGCATCCCCGAGATCGTTGAACGACATGGGTGGGAGTACTTTCGTGATCTGGAAACGAAGATTTGCCAGGATCTAGCGGGCCGGGATGGGGTCGTGATCGATACAGGCGGGGGCGCCATCCTTCGATCGGAAAATGTCGAGGGGCTGAAACGCACAGGGAAGCTGTTCTGGCTGACTGCTCCAGTTGAGACCATTGCCAAGCGAATTGGGGCGGATACACAAAGACCATCTCTCACTGGAACCAAGTCGTTTCTCGACGAGATTCAGGATGTGCTTCGTGAACGGATGCCGAAGTATCAAGCCGCTGCTGATTACATCATTGAGACCGATGGAAAATCCGCTACGCAAGTTGCTGATGAGATTCTGGCACGACTCTAGTTGCCTTGGTAGTCTCTCTGAACCTTGACAAGTCTCGCCCTAACGTGATTCATGTACTCCTGCTGCGCCCGTAGCTCAGTTGGATAGAGCGCCGGGCTTCGAACCCGTAGGTCGCAGGTTCAATTCCTGCCGGGCGCACCAATAATTCAATGAGTTATCAGGAATCCCTGAGTTGCCAAGCCTTACTGGTTGCGCGGGGGTTGCAGATCCAACCTCATCCCAGCGCGGCATAACCGGCTCATCCAGTTGGTCGACAGCCTGACGATTCCTCCCCCCTGGTATCAGGTGCCCGTACAGATCCACCGTAATCGCGATCGAGCTGTGCCCCATCTGCTTCTTGACATAGACGGGGCTCTCGCCTTGCTGGAGCAACAAGCTGGCGAAGCTGTGGCGGAGGTCATGGAATCTGATTTTTCGTAGCGCTGAGGCTTTCAGGAGGCTATAGAAGGCTCGATGTCGTAGGTTGTCTCCGTCGAGCAAGCCTCTCCCGTTTCACTACAGAATACCCATTCCGGAATACTGGACCACCCGTTGGCCGAAGCGTCGAGTTGTCTCTCAGTGTGGAGGTCAGCGAGCGTTTGGGTCAACTCGCGAGACATATCGACTCGGCGGACTTCCCCGCTTTTCGGGGTCGTCACTTTGCCATGGGTGTAGTTGCGCTGGACTAGAGCAGTTTTGATTTAAGTGCCTACAGTCTGTAGGATCTCCTCCATTGTCCTGTTAGGAGGAGAGGGGATGGAGGCCTCCTATTCACAGGATTTACGGGACCGCGTGTTGCGAGCGCTGGAACGTGAGGACCGTCCGACGGCCATTGCGAACCGCTTTGAAGGCAGCCGAGTCTGGGGTGTATCAGGTACGGAATCGGCTGACGCAGGCAGGACAGCGGAGCAGTCTCCCGATTGGAGGCCATCGGTAGTCCCGGGTGGCGGGGATGGAGTCGACCCTGCGGGCGTGACTGCAGGAAACAGGCGATTTGACACTCGCGGAGCTGTGCACGCGGCTGGCGGCACACGGAATCGCGATCACCTGACGCTTAAAAAACCCCCTACACGCCGCGCGGCGTGAGTGGCAGGCCGCCCAGCCTGCGCTGGATATCACGACGCTGGTCTTTCTGGATGAAACGGGGGCGTCGACAAACATGGCTCGACGTTACGGACGCGCCCCGCGCGGCGAACGGTGCGGCGGCTCCGTACCGCAGAGACATTGACACACCACCACCTCCGTCGCGGGGCTGCGGCAGAATGACATCATCGCTCCGATGGTGTGACGGACGGCGCCATGCCGGGCGCCCTGTTCCTGAAATAGGTCCAGGAGTTCTTATGCCCGACGCTCCACCCCGGCGACATTGCCATCGCCGACAACTTACGCAGTCATACCGTGGTGGGAGTCAAAGCGGCTCTTGAAGCGGTGGGGGCCCACCTTCGGTACCTTCCGCCGTATTCCCCGGATCTGAATCCCATCGAAAAACGGTTGGCCACACTCAAAGCGCTGCTCCGCAAAGCCGCCACGTGCACGGTGGACGTGCGCTGGAATGAAATTGGGAGGCGGCTTGACTGTTTCACACCCGACGAATGCACGACGCTACGTCGCCTCCTCAGGCTAGGTAAAGACATCAACCCAAACTGCTCTAGTGATGAGCGGGGGCGAGCTTGTGGTTTCAGGTCCGGTGCCTGTGCGCATCCGGTCGCCGCCCTGGCTTTCCACCGGCGGGCGGCGTCGATCATGCCCGCGCGACGCGAACAACCGCGTCGTCTTCCGCGGTCACTCCTCCGCATCGCGCCCGCCGACCCGCCAGGGTGCGGCGGCCTCTCCGTCTCCTTTGTCGTCGCTGTGTGGCCTCCACGCCTGGTGAGAGGCCAACACATCAACTCTAAC
>JACRQB010000170.1 GCA_016222925.1 Nitrospirota bacterium
GCCGACGGAATACCGTAGCGTTTACACTTTTCCCAGAGCGCTTTTCGAGACAGCCCCAAAATTTTCGATGCCGTCGTTCGACTCCCATCCACGCGCTCCAACACGGAAACAATATAGTCCTTTTCGAAATCTTCTCGTGCAGCGGCAAGTGAGGTGAGGGACATTTCTTTCTTCTTTTTTCCTCCGGTCAAGCCTTCGCTGCAGAAGCCGCAAGATTCCTGTGGAACACCCCCAAGATATGGGCAGGATTGCAATCCACAAAGGTCAGCCGGCTGCACCGTCGTTCCGTCCCGTCCAAGCGCCACGGCCCGCTCAACCATATTTTCCAACTCCCGCACATTTCCCGGATAGGAATAGCGGAGCAACAATTCACGCGCCTGCTGGGAAAACCCACGCAGTTGCTTATTCAGTTTCAGCGAGCATGTTTCGAGGACGTACTCGGCGATGACCAGAATATCTTCTTGCCGTTGTCTGAGCGGCGGAACGATGATCGGCACGACGTTGAGCCGGTAAAAGAGGTCTTCGCGGAACCGACCCTGGGCCACCTCTTTGCGTAGGTCTTTCTGTGTGGCGCACACAAGTCGCACATCCGTTTCGATCGGCTCATTGCTCCCGACCCGTTCGAAGGTACGTTCCTGCAGAGCGCGCAAAAGTTTCACCTGCACCACAGACGAGATTTCTCCGATTTCATCAAGAAAAAGAGTTCCGCGGTTGGCCATCTCAAACCGCCCCCGTCGTTGGCGCAACGCGCCCGTAAAGGCCCCTTTCTCGTGGCCGAAGAGTTCCGCTTCCAACAGCGTCTCCGGCAACGCCGCGCAGCTGACTTTGATCAACGGATACCCTTTCCGCGGGCTGTTCTGATGCAGCGCATTGGCGACAAGTTCCTTGCCGGTTCCACTCTCCCCCACGATCAGGACGGTGGAATCGGTCTCAGCCACGAGCTTGATCTTGTCCAGTACACCGCGCATCTGACTGTTCGCCCCTAAAATGCCATTGAAGCAGAACTTGTCCTCCAGCTGATGCTTGAGATCCTGGTTCTCCCGACGAAGCGCGATCATGCCACCGACCCGCTCAACGATCAGCAGCAATTCATCCATCTGGAATGGTTTGGTGATGTAATCGGAGGCGCCCAGCTTCATAGCTCCGACGGCCGTCTCGACAGACCCATGTGCGGTAATCACGAGCACCTCGGTCTGGGACTCCTTGCCTTTGGCCGTCTGAAGCACAGTCAGCCCATCCACACCCGGCAACCGCAGGTCGGTGATCACCAAGTCATAGGTCTTCTCTCGAATCGCTTCGAGTCCTTCTGTGCCGGTCGAAGCCGCCTGAACCTCGCAGCCAACAGCCTCCAAAGCATCCATCATGGAAAGACGCATCAAGGGCTCATCGTCGACCAGCAGGACTGTCAACCCTTTCATGTTTCCCTCTCCGCAAAGGCACGTTCTCGTGACACAGGCAGGCACAGCGTGAACATTGTTCCTTTTCCGACTTCGCTCTCGACTAAAAGTTTTCCGCCATGACGCTCCACGATGCCAAGGTTGACCGAGAGACCAAGCCCCGTGCCCTCTCCTTCCCCTTTGGTCGTGAAGAAGGGATCAAAGATCCGTGGGAGAACCGATGCAGGAATGCCGGATCCCGTATCGCTCACCTCGACCCGGCAAATGCCCTCAGCCACGGAAGTCCTGATCGTCAGCACTCCGCCGTTTTTCATGGCCTGCACGGCGTTCAAGATCAGATTCATCAGGACTTGTTCGATCATATGCCGATCAACCATCACACTGGGCACGTCATGGGTTGGGAATGTTTCCAAATGAATGTGATTGGAGGCAAAGAGATGGGTGGTCAACTCCAACACTTGGTCGACGATTCGATTGATATCAGCCTGGCTGAAAGCCGGTTCGTGCTGCTGTGAAAAATCGAGCAACTGCCGAACAATCTTTTGAACACGACGGACGCCATGTTCCATGGAGGCCCAATATTCCTCTTGACGTGCCGGGGAAAGGGTCCCCTTTCGAAGGTTGTAGAGACAATTGAGGATTCCTCCGAGAGGATTGTTGATTTCATGGGCCACCCCCGCCGCCAGTTGGCCGATTGAGGCCAGTTTTTCCGCATTGCGAATCTGTCGCTCCAGCTTCTTGGTCTCTGTCATGTCACGCGCGATGCCAAGCACTCCAAGGATCTCCCCGTCGGCCCCTTGAAGGGGAGAGACACTGACCATGACGGCACGCACTTCACCCAGCCGAGTGACGACGTCCGATCAAATCATCCTTGCGATAGCCCCAAGCATTGATCTTACTGTTGACATAGGTGAACTGCTGATCCAGATCGAGTGTGTAAATGACATCGTTGGCATTCTCGAGCAAATTTTCCAAGTACTGCTTGGTCTCTTCGATCTCTCTTGTGCGTTCTCTCACGTTCAGTTCAAGATCTTCTCGGTATGATTGCAGTTGGCGCTCGAGCTTTTTCCGATCAGTAATATCGCGAAGCTGCACCATCACCAGCAATGGTTCGGTCCCATCGACCCGAATCAAGTCCATTTCCACCGGGATTTCATGGCGATCGGCATGGTACACGGTCATTTCCTGGGTGGTGACCTGCCGTTGCTCCGTACTGACATCACACAACCAGCCTGTGAAGGCCCGGTGATGCGCGTCCGGGACGATGTCGAGAACGTTCTTCCCGACGATCTCCGACTCGGCATAGCCCAGTACCTGTTGTTCCCGTTCATTGACGGCTACGACTGCCCCTGTCGCGCTCACCATAAACACCGAATCAGCGACGAAATCGAAAAGGGTCTTATAGCGGGCTTGTGATGCTGTCAGCTGCTGTGTACGCTCCGATACCGCCTGCTCAAGCCCGATCGTGTACCGCTGAAGTTCCAGCTCTAACCGGCGCCGTTCCGTCACATCTCGGACGAACGCACGAGAGTGAACCAATCCCCCTCGCGCGTGATTCAACAGCGCCGTCGCATGAATTTCCACCTCGATCGGTCGGTGATCTTTCGCCAACAGCATCGTTTCGATTGCGCCCTGCCCCAAACAAGCCAGCTGCTCCAGAAAGTGGGACACCTGTGATGCCTGTCCGATCGGAACGAGGTCCCAAAGTTTCATCCCCAACACTTCGTCATGGGTATATCCGAGTTTATCGAGGCCGGTCTTATTGACATGGACCAGCCGGCCATCTCGATCAAATTGACAGATCATTTCCGGCGCATGTTCGATCAAATCCCGATACTTCTCTTCCAACTGCCGAACCTCTGTCATCCGCTGTTCGATCTGCCCAAATGAACGTTGCAGATTGCTCGCCATGTGATTGAACGCGTGAGCTAATCGTTCAATTTCGTCACCAGTCTTGATCTCCAGTCTTTGCTCTAAGCGTCCGCTCCCGATCTGCTGTACACCATCATGCAACATCCGGATCGGCCGAACGATTCGGCGGGCGACGATCACTCCTGTGACAGAGAGCACGACCAACACCATCATGCCGAATAACAAGACCTTGACCATCAACTCCCCCAGTGGGGCAAACGTCTCTGATGGATCTTGACGGACGACCGTAATCCAGCGCTTCCCTCCGATACTGCCTGCTGCAAGCTGATCGGCAAACCGTACCGGTGCAAACCCGATCAGGGCGCGCTTGTTTCCGTGCGAGTCGTCGGCGGCCACTGCCCATCCTGGCTTCGAAGCCCCCAGCGTACTGACCAATTCAGAATCGATCGAGTGGGCTTCCGGCGGAAGAACAGGACAAATCACAACACCCCCGTCCGAGGTGAACAACATGGCATGGCCTGTCACGTCGAATGAACCCTCAGCAATGGACTGAAACAATGTGTCACGCCGAAGAAGAATCGTCACGGCGCCGACCACCGCCCGATGTTGATCATCCAAAATCGGTGCAGCGACGATGACGACGTGAGTCCCAAACGCTGGATCGAAGGCGATTTCACCCACATACGGATGCTGGCTGCCGCCTTTGACCACGGCCTGCCACCAGGCGGTCTTGGCATAGGAATATTCGACCTGGGGAATCGAACTGACCACCAACGCTCCCTGTCCATCGGTCACTAAGATGCCGACATAGTCTGACTTTCGAATCTCGTGCCATCGAATCAAATAATTGGTGACAATCCGGTTAACGAAGAGGGGGAACTCGCTTCGCTTGTCTCGCTGCCCCCACCGCTGTTGCCAATCCTTGATGATGTCCAAAATGCTCTGAGCGTCTTTGCCCTCGTACGTTCGGTTGGCTTCCGAAACGGCGGTGCGAAGAAAGGGCGTGGTCGCGAGTTGTTGGGCCTCGTTCATGCCCCGCGTAACATGCATTTCGATCCGGCGGGCGGCCTCGACGGCCACTTCTTTGAAATTCGTCCCCGTCGACTCCTGGAGGGCGCGTCGTTCTTCGACATAGATGAGGGCAAGCATGAGGGTCAGCGGCAGGAGACCGACCATCACGATCGCCGCGATGATCTTCTGCTGGAGACTGTGAGACCGGCTCCAGAGATTCATACAGGTGCCTTTGAAGGGCGAGCTACCTCAGGATACTGCGGCTGGATCTCGAATTTCCAGACCGTCGAACATGACCTGGACGAATTTCAGAATCTGTTGACCTGATGAATACCTTCCATTTCCGACAAGTCGACAAATCATCAGATCAACAGATTTCGGGCTATGACCGTTTCAAGAGTCGACCAGGCGCTCCCGGCCACAACAATAAGAGAGGGCTGGCCACGAAGACCGAGGAATATGTGCCGAAAATCACACCCCAGAGCAGCGCAAGCGAGAAATCGTGCAGCACTTCTCCTCCTGCTAGAGTCAACGGGATCAGGACGAGCACGACGGTCAGACTGGTGACGATCGTACGGCTCAACACCTGGTTAATGGCGGTGTTGATCGTCGCTTCCTCGCTCTCCCGACGACGCGATTTTAAGTTTTCCCTGATCCGATCGAATACCACGACTGTGTCGGTTAATGAATATCCAGCCAACGTCAAGAGTGCCGTTACAATCAGAAGCGTAATTTCTTTGTCCAGGAGATAGAACGCCCCGACCACAGCCAAGACATCATGAAACGTCGCCAGCGCGGCCGCAACGCCAAAACGAAGCTCGAATCGTGCCGCAATGTACAGAATAATGCCCACAAATGAGACAATGATCGCGACGAGCGCATCTTCCTGAAGCTTCTTCCCGATAGTCGGTCCAATCTCAGTGGTGGAATCAACCACGAACTTGTTGTTCGGGAACTCCTTGGAGAAGATTCCCACTACACGTTCCGCTATCTTTTCTTCGATCGTTGTGGAAGCCTTGACCCGGACGAGGAGCTTGTTGTCCTGTCCAAATTCCTGCAGCTCCACATCACTCAAGCCGTTGGCCTCCAAGGCCTTCCGGGCCTCATCGATCCTGACTGATTGCTCGAACTTGAGCTGGACAGCTGTTCCCCCGGCAAAGTCAATGCCCAGATTGGCGGAGCCCCGCGCAATCTGGACCAGGGCGATGAGCCCGAGCAAAACCATCACGCCGGAAAAGAGAAATGCGAACGTGCGCTTGCCCATGAAGTCAATGTTGGTCTTCCCAAGAATCTCTAACATGCGCACTCCCTTTTGATAACCCTGAGCCTCTCCTTGAAGAGTCATCGCTGATGGCTTCATGGTTAGATGCTCAACGCCTCGACTTTTCGTCGATGATACAACAGATCAAAAATGACTTTTGTCCCGACCAATGCCGTGAAGAGATTGATGGCAATCCCCAGGCACAGCGTCACGGCAAATCCCTTGATCGGCCCAGTCCCAAAGAGAAACAGGGCGACTCCAGTGATCAGCGTCGTCACGTGTGAATCGATAATCGTCAATAACGCCTTGTCGTAGCCAGCATCGATGGCAGATCGCGCCGCCTTTCCGCCGCGTAACTCTTCACGAATCCGCTCAAAAATCAAGACGTTCGAATCGACACCCATTCCAATCGTGAGCACGATACCGGCGATTCCTGGCAGGGTCAACGTGGCGGTCACGGCGGATAGGGCCCCCATCAGACACACCAAATTCAATACCAAGGCAAAGTCCGCGATCAGCCCGGATAGACGGTAGTACACGATCATGAAAATCACCACCATCGTCCCGGCGATGAGAGTAGCCCTGATGCCCTTATCGATAGAATCTTGGCCGAGAGACGGACCGACCGTAAGATCCTGCACGATCTTCAACGGCGCCGGGAGCGCACCGGCCCGGAGAACAATCGCCAAATCATTGGCCTCCTGCGTGGTAAAGGTCCCGGTAATCTGCGCACGTCCCCCTGAAATACGTTCCTGGATAACCGGCGCCGAGTAGATGGTGTTATCCAGGACGACGGCCATACGCTTCTTGACGTTCTCGCTCGTAATCCGTTCGAATTCCTGCCCCCCCTTGGAGTCAAACGTGATGGACACATACGCATCGTTGAATTGACCGATGGCGACACGTGCATCGCTCAGCACGTCACCGGTCAACATGACCCGCTTCTTGACGACATAGGGCATGCGAAACTCGACACCCGTGTCCTTGTCGACCATTCGCTCGAATAAAATCTGGTCGCTCTCCGGCAGTTTGCCGACAAACTGCTGGAGCACCTCGGCTTCTTTGTCTTTCGGAACACGCGCCGGGAGATCAAGGTGGAGGTCTTCGTCCAACATTTTGAATTCGAGCAGCGCCGTCTCCTTAATCAGATCCTTGGCACGTTTCGGATCCTTGACACCGGGCAACTGCACAACGATTTGCTTCAACCCTTGGCGCTGAACGATCGGCTCCGCCACACCGAACTGATCGATACGGTTCCGGATGGTTTCCAACGCCTGGTTGATAGCGGAATCCTTGATGCGCTTGGTTTCTAGCTCACGAAGCTCCCACACCATGCTATTCGTCGACCCCGCCGACTCCTTCTCGACAAACATAGGGAACGTATCGATCAGTTTCTGGGCGGAGGCCTTCGTATCGGCATTCTGCAATTGAACCACGATCTGCTCGTGCCCGGTCCGCTTGACCGAGTCGACCGCGAGCTTCTTGTCAGTCAAGAGGTCCTGCAGCGCGGTGACAGAACGGTCAACCGCGATCTCCACGGCACGGTCCTCATCCACCTCCAGAACCATATGGATACCGCCCTGCAAATCCAGCCCCAAGGTAATCCCTTTGTTCGGGAGCACTGCCTTCAGCCAGCCCGGCAAGGCTTGATATACCGGCTGATAGGACGGGAGACAGGCCACCACCGATACCAAGATGACCAGTGTTAATAACCAGAGCCGCCCACTTACCTTTTTCATGTCGTCCGTGACCCCTTATCCCGTGTGAACTACGCGTCTTTGTCCTTGTCTTTATCTTCCTCTTCCCCACGTACGCGCGAAACATTCTCGCGCTGCATTTTGATTTTGGTATTATCGGCAATCTGCAAGGTCACCGTCTCTTTCCCGATGTTGGTGATGGTGCCCCAGATTCCTGACGTCGTGACCACTTTGTCGCCCTTCTTCAAGGCGTCCAATAAGGACTGCTGCTGCTTTTGCTTCTTCTGTTGAGGCCGGATCAGAAGAAAATAAAAAATAACAAAGATCAAGAGGAACGGGAGCAACGATAACATCCCGCTCGCCCCTCCACTCGCAGATGCCCCGCCTCCGCTCGTCCCCTCAGCCCATGCAATCGATTCCATCAACATCGAGCCAATCCCCTTCTTCTATATGTGACCGTTCCCATGCAATTTTCAACATGGCTCTTCACACTCCGCTAGACCAGCCATTACCGCCTGTCGGGGGTGGTTCCGATAAAACGCGTCCCGAAATTCAGGAAACGTTCCCTCTCGCAAGGCCTCCCGTATTTGGCGCATCAATTCGGAAAAATACCATAAATTATGAATCGTATTGAGCCGGGCCCCCAGCATTTCCTTGACTATAAACAAGTGGTGCAAATAGGCCCGTGAGTATCGACGGCATACCGGACAGGTGCAATCAGGATCGATCGGTCGTTCATCCTCCGCATACCGTGCTTGCTTGATGACAACCCGACCGGTGCGTGTAAAGAGAGAGCCTGTTCGGCCATGACGCGAGGGGACGACGCAATCGAAGAGATCGATACCCCGAGCCACCCCTTCAAGCAAATCCTCCGGATGTCCGACCCCCATAAGATACCGAGGCTTGCTTTCCGGCAGCTCCGGAACCGTTACATCGAGCATCGCATACATGTCGGGCTTCCCTTCTCCGACCAACGCCACACATTGATCAAGCGCCATGATGATATCGGCACCCAACGCCTCTTCAATTTCTATCGCCTTTTCCGGTGTCAGGAAATGCGTCGAACCATCGATGTGCGATTGAAACGTGACCCCCTCGTCGGTAATCTCGCACAATTTCGCTAAACTGAAAATCTGAAACCCCCCGCTGTCGGTGAGGATCGCTCCCGGCCAGCCGGTGAAGGCATGAAGCCCCCCCATGTCGGCCACGATCTTATGACCAGGGCGCAAGTACAAGTGATAGGCATTATTGAGGATAAGTCGAAACCCAAGACTCTGCAGATCCTCCGGTTCGAGCCCCTTGACGGGACCCAACGAGCCCACTGGCATGAAGGCCGGTGTTTCGACCTCTGCATGGCCGGTCGTAAGCAGGCCGACGCGGCCTTTGGAATGCCGATCGGATTGTTGAACTTGGTACTGCATCATCCTTTACGGGGTCTGATCCGCTACATGTGCTCCGGCGCTGAGATGCCGAGCACATTGAGTCCATTCTGAAGAACCTGCTGGACCGCCCCCATTAAAACCAGTCGCGCCGCCGTCCGTTTGGATGTGAGCACTTCAGTAGGGGCCGACTCCTTGTTCTCTTGATCGAGTTCGGAAGGCAACACTCGGTGTTTGTTATAAAACGTATGGAGAAGCGCCGCCAATTGTTGAAGGTAGTACGTCACACGGTGCGGCTCAAAAGCCAGGGCACTCGCCTGGACGACTTCAGGGTAAGAGGACAGCTTCTTGATCAACCCTAATTCATCGGGATCCATTAACACTGTCAGATCCGTCGCCTCCGCAGATGGCCTGGCAACCCCTCGGGCAGCCGCGACACGCCACAGGCTGCAAATTCTCGCGTGGGCATATTGAACGTAGTACACCGGATTATCGGCGGACCGTTGCTTCGCCAACTCCAGGTCGAATTCCAAATGTGTCGTGGAGTCGCGCATCAAGAAATAGAACTTCGCAGCATCGGCTCCGACCTCATCGAGGACTTCCCGCATGGTAATGAATTCCCCGGTCCGCTTGGACATCTTCACTTCGACTCCATCCCGCAGCAGCTTCACCAACTGGACCAGCACGACATGGAGACGATCTTTGGGATGTCCATAGGCCTGCATGACCGCTTGCATGCGTGGGATATACCCATGGTGGTCGGCACCGAAGACATCGATCAGCAGATCGTAGCCACGCCTCAGCTTGTCGTGATGATAGGCGATATCGGAGGCCAAGTACGTATACTCACCGTCCTGCTTCTTGACGACACGGTCTTTTTCGTCACCATACGTGGATGCCCGAAACCACCATGCGCCATCCTGTTGGAACAGAAGGTCGCGGGCTTTCAATTCTTCCAGAGCCAACTCGATAGCTTTGGACTCTAGCAGCGACGTTTCGCTGAACCAGGATTGGATCTCGATACCAAAAGACATAAGATCGTCACGGATGAGTCCCAGCAGTTTCTGATAGGCAAGGGATCGGCAGCGAGTTTCAAGGTCGGCAGGAGTCAGTTCACCGGCGACGGGGTCGAGTTGCTCCTTGAGCTGCTGTGCCAGCGATGTGATGTATGAACCATGATAGCCATCCTCAGGAAACGCGATAGTCTGCCCTGACAACTCCTGGTAACGGGCATACACGGACGCGCCCAACAATTTCATCTGGCGACCTGCGTCGTTGATATAGTACTCGCTGACGGCCTCGTATCCGATCGCATCCAGCAATCGAACAACCGCCTGCCCGACTGCCGCCCCCCTGCCATGGCCAACATGCAACGGCCCGGTCGGATTGGCGCTCACATACTCAACCAACACTCGACGGCCGGCCCCGACAGCTGCCCGGCCATAACGAGCCCCTTGCGACTCGATTTCACGAAGAACCTCCTGCCAGAGCGCCGGTTTAACCGTCAAGTTCAGAAAACCGGGGCGAACAATTTCAACACGATCAAACAGCTGCTCTCGCTGAGGAATATTTTCTACGATGATCTGGGCAATATCATGAGGTGCCTTATGCTCAGATGCGGCTAATGACATGGCGACGGTAGAAGCGAGATCGCCCCATTCCGGCCGTTTGGGCGCATCAAGACTCAGCGTGGGCCAAGCCGTCGTCTTCAATTGCCCCTTTTGCCTCGCATCATTGAGGGCGCCAAGTAGGGCCGTTGTGACCCGCTCTTGCACAAATCCTTGAGACACAACTATTCCTCTAAGTCCTTACCAAAG
>JACRQB010000299.1 GCA_016222925.1 Nitrospirota bacterium
TCTTTAATAAAGATGTACTCGTCGCTACTTGACCGGGTCTTCTCCGCCGGGATGGAAGGGGTGACATTTCAAAAGCCGGAGGATGGCTAAGCCAAACCCCTGCAATGCCCCATATTTAGCGATCGCATCCGAGGCGTATTGCGAACAACTGGGTTCGAATCGGCATGTGCGACCGTACAAGGGGGAAATCACCATACGGTATCCTTGAATCAGCCACAGACATAGTGATCGCATATCAATAGGCCCTTATTCGGAGAAGATGCAGGCGCTCAAGCGACGTTCTCCAGGCTTGGACCAATCCCTCATGGGATTGCAAGAGTGCATCTCGCTTTGGAAACACGAGAAGTCCTCGGCCCGGAACCAAGTCCGGATGTAATTGCCTTACCAGTTCACGAAAGACTCGTTTCGCCCGATTGCGTCGGACTGCATTCCCAAATCGCTTTCCCACGATAATTCCGACACGGCTCGGGGCATCGTCCATCTTGTACGCCAAGAGATTGAAGAGCCCGGTTGAAATTCGGCGACCATGTTGTTTAACGATCTGAATATCTCGGCTGCTGCGCAAGAAAATACCATGGCCCATGCGCGTTTTCGGTGTCATTGGATGAAAGAGGTGTTTCGACGCCGCATCCCATCCGTTCACGATCCCGGAGAAGACTCTAGCTGGTAGGCGAGCGCACGCTCAACAGCAACGCGAGAGAATTGGAGAGCGACCCGAAGGACACCTGCCGATCCAACACGATGTGCCTAGACAGTCAACCGAGCTCGTCCCTTAGCCCTCCGGCGGGCCAGCACCTTGCGTCCGTTCTTGGTGCTCATACGCTTTCTAAACCCGTGCTCACGCTTCTTTTTTAAGTTGGACGGTTGTTGCGATGTAAAAGACATAGTCCCCTTTCAGTTCCCTCGATTTGAATAGTCAGGTCAAATGAACGGTGGATTATAGGGGAGGCATGTGGGCCTGTCAATTTCAGGTTGCCTCCAGCCATCGGTCGGTACGCCCGGCTTCAATCCCTAAATGTCCATAAGTGATTGAGGCACTTTTGCTTCTGACCACCAGAGCGCCACAAAGTTAGGTATCACGGGATGATCAAAGTCATCATAACTATTGGAAACAGATAGAATTGTTACCTATTAACGACAATTATCGGTGGCACTGAGCTTGCTGCATGCTTTGGACGTGCTAGTATGCGGAAAGGCCCTACTCTGGTAAGCTGACGCAGTTATTGTACGATAATAATCTTTATAGTAGTCGAGGGGTAGCACCGGCGGCGGATCAGCACTGCTACGCATAGGATGAATGCAAGCACAGTTGGATTGACCGAAATCGATGGATAGAACCTGTTAAGGAGGATTCTTCGTTATGTTGAGAACAGCATCCCTTGTCTCTCTTGCCTTGACTCTCATTATGATCGCTGGATGTGCGGAACCTCCCACCCAACAGATCCAGGAAGCGGAAAAGGCTCTCAAAGATGCACAGGAAAGCGGCGCGGCCACCTATAGCGCTGAAGAGTATGCCAAGCTGGAAGGGACCCTTACCGCCTTGCGGAAAGAAGTCACCGATCAGGATGGAAAATTCTCACTCTTTCGAGACTACGGCAAGGCCCAACAACTGTCTGCCTCGGCCAAAGCTGATAGTGAACGGATCAAGACGGCCGCGACCCTAAAGAAGGAAGAGGCTAAGGCAGCCGCCTTACAAGCTCAACAAGTCGCCGAAGAGGCAGTGAAAGCCACGCAAGATTTGGTCGCCAAGGCACCGGTTGGAAAAGATCGCGCCGCAGTGGAGGCCATCAGGAACGACGTAGAAGGGCTCAAGTCATTACTGAAGCAGGTTCAGGCGTCGATCGACAAAGAAGATTATCCGGCTGCGCAAACCCAGGCGAAGGCGATTCACGACATGAGCCAAGGAGTGTCAACTGAAATACAGAACGCGCTCGCGAAGGTGGGCAAAGGAAGACCTGCGAGGAAAAGATAACGCACGGCATGGCGCTTGACCAGACACATACGACGCTTGCTGCAATTCTCTCCGTCCTCTGCTTGGCCGGGTGTGTTCAAGCTGTTCCGCCGGACCTCCTTGTTGCCCTTGAGGCTATCGACCAAGACTTGATCGCATTGCGGGCTCCGGAAGCTGCGCCTGAGGAGTATCGGCAGTTTGTTCGCCAATGGGTCTCTCTGAAAGCGCGCGTCCAATTGGACGATGATCTGATCAGGTGGCCATGGGAAGCGAGCGATCTTGAGAATGAACTCCGTCGGCTGTACATCACGAGCGAACGTACCGTCTCCCAGCTCCACGAGCGGCAAGCCTCGCAGCACCGCACGGCGCAAGCCGCGGTGGCTCGCCTTGAAGAACAGCTTCATGCGATTACCTCGAGGGTCGAATCAATCGATGGGCGTATCCTCTTAGGAGAAAGAGTCGTTCAAACGGATCTTCTGGTTAAACAAGCTCGCTCCTTCTTCGAACAAAAAGACTTCCAACGAGCCATGCAAGCGGCGGTGAAAGCGGATCATGCGCTCAAGGCCCAAGCTTCATTGCTCAGTCAAGAATTGGGACGATATGCCGACGCGGGCCGAATCGCGTATTGGCAAACCTTGGCCAAGCAGACCATCGATTGGTCGCGCATCCACCAGTCAACGGCCATCGTGGTGAGCAAAGCCGATCGAGAATTGACCCTCTACAAGAGCGGACGGAAGGTGCTATCATATCGTGTTCGGTTGGGGTTCAATGGCATGTTGGAAAAGCAGTTTCAGGGGGACGGAGCGACACCGGAAGGTCGGTATCGAGTGATGGATAAGCGAGGCCAAGGGCAGACGCAATTCTACCGAGCTCTGGCCCTGGATTATCCCAATGCCGAAGATCGGCGGCGATTCAACTATGCGAAGAAGTCTGGAAGAATCAGCCCGGCCAAAGGCATTGGAGGCCAAAGCGGGCGTCTTGCTTCTCTTCTTGGTCGTGAGTACCCTGACGACCAAACGCACCGCGCCCGATAATACTCCGGCGCTTCACCCGTCCCCCGTCCAGGACAATGCCAGTCTGCGGCCATTGCAAGATCGGTATAAGGTGCTCTCCAAGCAGCTGTCCCAACTCATACCGAGTCAACCTTACATCGTGGTCGATACGGCCAGGAACCGACTCTATGTGAAGCATCAAGAGAAAGTGGTGCTCGATGCAATTGCGTCGACCGGGAGTGGAGTGATTCTTGACAAACCCGGAGAAGGAAATAGCCAGTGGGTTTTCGACACGCCACGAGGAGAATTTCTCGTGAAGACAAAATTAACGAATCCCACGTGGATCAAGCCGGATTGGGCATTTATCGAAGAAGGGCTCGCGGTTCCACAAAACGCCGCCGAACGAGCGGAACAAGGTGTACTGGGCGATTATGCACTAGGTTTTGGAAAAGGCTACTTCATCCACGGGACGCTCTATACCCGATTGTTGGGGAAGAATGTTACACATGGATGTATCCGGCTGAATGACAACGATCTTAAAGGTGTCTACAAGCTCGCCCGAGTGGGGACACCAATCATGATCTTTTGACCCCTCAACAGTGCGCAGATATTGATGATGAAACTCTGCGCCATTCTGATCCTCTTCGTCTTCACCACGCCAAGCTGGGGAAAGGAGCTCGAGGCCTTCCCTGGCCTGCAGCTCAACGACGCACAAGGACTGAAAGAAGCGACGCGTGTGCTTGAGGAAGAACTCAAACTCGCGGCACGCCCACAGACCTATGTGCTGATCGATCTGGTTGGCAGCACCATCCAGATTAAAGGTCGTGGCATCGGGCTCCATCAGATTCCGATCATTCGCTGGTCTGGTGAATCGCGAAACGAATTAAAAGGGATACACAAGCTGGTTGCGCGACCATCAGTCGTCCGACGAAAAATCGATCCGGGTGCCGCGGGTGAACAGGAGCCGATTTCACTCGCCGACATGCCGACCGACTATGTCTTGTCATGTTCGCCTCCGATGACCATTGCCGTGGTTCCCTCGACAGCCGGCGAAAACCTCCTCCGTGGCACCGCCATTCTTGGAAAATCATGGTGGCATCACGTGCAACATTGGACCAGCTCGCTCTTTACCGATTCCTCGTCCACCACTCCTCATCTACAACTCACCATCTCGGTCGACCATGCCCAATCCTTGGCTTGGTCGCTGGTGGACGGCATGGCGATTGTCATTCGAAGGCCAACAGACAAATAAGCAGCTGACCGATCGGCAACGGGCACGACCACCTACGGATGGGCGGCGGTGCCAGAAGATCGGCTCCCTCACCAAAGGCCCCAGACCAGAAGCGTTTCCGTCTGGCTCAATCAAAATGACATTCTCATTGCGTCCAGGACATCAGGCGATACAATCACTCATCTGGCTGGTTCGTGGTGACCACGCCGACTGCGATCACCACCACGTTCGAGATCGCACCTTGGTAATGAGTGCTCACTTTCGTCCAATGGGTTGGCCCCACCCTTCACCAATAGCACATGGGCATGTACGCAAAGACACGAAGAAGCGTTGCCTTTTTTAGACCGACTCCATAAGATGCGGAGGATCACTCACCATCTCCACTACCAGCATTTCATTGAGGCGGGAGGTTGATAGCTATGCGAATGAGTGACAAGCTTCCAGCATTGTTCCAATCCACAGTCAATCCGGCTCTTGATGCGCTGACTCAGGAGCAGGTCATTGAGCGCCTCTGGGCAAAAGACCATCGAGTTTGGAAGCAGGACCCCAGGGAGATCGCTGATCGGTTGGGGTGGTTGACGTTGCAGGATCAGATGCCACAACAGCTCGGACCACTACGAAATTGTGTGTCCATGGCTAAGGAGATGAAGGTTAGGGATGTGGTGCTCCTGGGTATGGGCGGCAGCAGTCTTGGGCCTGAGGTGTTCCGCACAGTGTTTGGCGCTCAGAAAGGGTCTCCGCGTCTGTGGGTATTGGACTCAACTGTTCCTGGCTGGGTTCGGCAGGTCACGAAGGCCATTTCTCCATCGCGGACCCTCTTTCTCGTGGCGAGCAAATCCGGTGGAACGATTGAAGTCATGTCACTCTTCGCCCACTTTTGGAAGCTCGTGACAAAGGCCAAGGGGAATTATGGAGGAAGGCAGTTTGTCGCGATTACCGACTCGGGGACCGGCTTAGAAAAGATGGCGCGAGATTATGGATTTGGACAGATCTTCACCAACCCAGCCGACATCGGCGGGCGCTACTCGGTGCTCTCTCTCTTTGGTCTGGTACCCGCGGCATTCCTGGGACTCGATATCACGCGGCTTTTGGACCGGGCCGCCGGCATGGCGGAACGATGCCGGCAGCAGGAAGACGCCAAGGCGAATCCCGGTGCCTATCTCGGTGCAGTGATGGGGAGCCTTGCTAAGACTGGACGTGATAAGGTGACGGTCATTGCATCACCGTCGCTCGCGACGTTCGGGCTCTGGGTCGAGCAGCTTCTAGCAGAAAGTACGGGCAAAGAGGGCACAGGCCTCATCCCAATCGCACAGGAACCGGTGTTAAAGCCGAGTGCGTATGGAACCGACCGCTTCTTTGTCTATCTCAAACTCAAAGGAGAAAAGAACGGAGCGCTTGATCGAACTGTTCTAGCGCTTGCCAAAGCCAAGCACCCAGTCCTGCAGTTTGACTTGCGCGATCGCTATGATCTTGGGGCCGAGTTTTTTCGGTGGGAGTGTGCGACGGCGATCGCCGGGCATTTACTCGAGATCCATCCCTTCGATCAACCAAATGTACAAGAGAGTAAAGACAACACCAATCGGGTTCTCGACACGTTCCAATCGACCGGACGCTTGCCAGAGCAGGTGAGTCGCCATCCCAAAGAGGTCGCACAAGATCTTGCGAACCAGCTTCATCCCGGAACCTATCTTTCCGTACTGGCGTACACCACGCCGTCACGTCCGTTTGAAACAGCGGTGCGTCGTCTCCGCCAAGCTCTTATGACGAGACATCGTGTTGCGACCACATTTGGATACGGGCCTCGGTATCTTCACTCGACCGGACAGCTCCACAAAGGCGGTCCCAAGACCGGGGTCTTTCTTGAACTCGTGGACCGCATGTCGCCGGACACGGCCATTCCTGGTAGACCATTCTCGTTTGGAACATTGGCCCAGGCTCAGGCAGTCGGTGATCTGGCATCACTGCGCGCGCACGATCGTTATGCGATTCGGGTTCAATTGGGACGTGACCAGGTCGCCACGGTGAACGCGATCACGGCGGCGCTGGTACCGGCCTCATTAGGCCGACGGCGTGGAACATTGAAGAAACGTCCCAAGCGCGCTTCCCGCTGATATGGCCACCACGCCAGACATCCGCATTGCGCCTGGTACCCAGGAGTGGGGACAGGCGGCGGCTTCCTTGATCCTTTCCGTGAGCCAACAAGCCATTCAAGCCCATGGTCGGTGCCTCATCGCCCTCTCTGGCGGGTCCACCCCGAAGACGCTCTATCAAGTCCTGGTTACTTCTGAGTGGAACGCACGATTCGATTGGTCGCGTATAGTATTCCTGTTTGGTGACGAACGCTGTACACCACCGGACCATCCAGAAAGCAATTTTCGAATGGCGCAGACTGAGCTCTTTCAACCGCTGAACATTCGACCGGAAC
>JACRQB010000152.1:0-12088 GCA_016222925.1 Nitrospirota bacterium
GGATTACTGACCGGGGCTGGATTCGATTTCCGACGCTTGGCGATGGAAGAAGTCGCCAAATACTCGCGGGGCAAGATGGTCGCACTTGCCTCGGTCCTCGCCGAGGGCGTGGCCGAGCGCAACTATTATAAATGGGGCCGTCCAGGAATTCGAGCCCAGCTACTCGACATCACGAAGAAAAAACTTGAAATGGATTTTGTCCTGGAAGGCGACAACCGCTCCATGCATGTGCTCAACGCCGTGTCTCCCGCCTTTACCTGTTCACTCCCCTTCGCCGGCCATGTGTGCGATCACATCGACAATGCGATGGGCTGAGACGACTCAGCACAGCCGGATCTCCTCCCCTACGCCAACTTGAAGACAGCGCGCCGCGCTGTCTTCCTGCAAAAAGATTTCCAAATTCTCACTGCTATTGATCAGCGCGGATGGACTCTGCCGATTCCCCTGGCTGTAACTCCCAACTAAATCATTGATGACATAGGCTCCGACCTGGATCTCGAGCGTTTGGTCCCCGGCTGCCCGAAATTCACGCACTTGCTGCGCCGTGATATTGGAAATAAGATTGCCGAATCGATCAACGGACACGATCTTCCCGATCAGCACGTCCTCATGCCACACCGGGATCGCCACGGAACGGTGAATCGGATCCTGGACCATCGGCCCAAAAAATGCCGGCGGCACGCCCTTGCTCAGCCATGCAGCAGCCGGCGCAAACACATCTCGCCCATCAAAGGTCGACCCGCTCGTTTCTAAACGATACTGTGGGTTGCTGATCTGCCAGACCTTCGCCTCGCTCTCCTGCTCCAGGAGTTCACTGAACAACCCATTATCCGGTCCCACAAAAAATGAGCCTGCCGCAGACACGAGCAGCGCCCGTCGCTCGGTTCCGACTCCGGGATCGACTACGGCAACATGGATAGTTCCTGCCGGGAAATAGCTGTAGCAGGACTTGAGAAAGTACCCGGCTTCCTGAATCTGATGAGAGGCGATTTGATGGGAGAGATCGACGACGGCGGCGGTAGAATTGATCGACAGAATAACCCCTTTCATGCTTGCCACGAAGCAATCCCGCTCGCCGAAATCCGTCAGCAGCGTGATGAGGGGGCGTGCATCCTGCACGTCAGAGTTCCTCGAATTTGATCTCCATGACCTCGTATTCGACCATCTTGACGGGTGTCTTCACTTCCACGAAATCTCCGACACGCTTACCGATCAGCGCACGTCCGACAGGGGACTGCACGGAGATCTTGTTGAATTTCATATCGGCTTCGTCCTGCCCAACCAAGGTATACTGTTTCTTGGCTTGGGACTCCTGTTCGACGACCAAGACCGTCGCGCCGAAGACGATCGTCTCGCTGATCCGTCCTGCGATCTCCACCACGCGGGCTTCGGCCAGCTTGGTTTCGAGTTCAGCGATGCGCGATTCGATGAAGCCTTGGCGCTCTTTGGCGGCGTCATACTCGGCGTTCTCACTAAGATCGCCATGCGCTCTGGCTTCCGCGATGGCTTCGATGACTTTGAGCCGCTCGATCTTGCGCAAACGATCCAACTCTGCCTTTAACGCCTCGTAGCCTTTCTTCGTAATTGGTGTCGGCATGCTCTGGTCGCTCCTGAACAGGTTATGGCCGATGATACTCCTGCAATGTGCGAATTGCTAAATCTCCACGGTAAGCCCGTGTTCACGCAAATACCCCGCTGTCCCGCTCGTTCCCTGAATACGCATCCCCAACTTGCTTAACGCCCTACCCACTTCCAGCGCAGCGGGACGGTCGGAGGCTTTCACGCTGATAAAGGCGGTTCCTGACGTCGGCAACACCGCCCCTGCCCCAGCTTGCGATTTCGCGAACGCCCATCCAAAATCTCCGTCGATGCCCATCACTTCACCGGTCGATTTCATCTCCGGCCCCAGCAGCACATCGACACCGGGAAATCTATTGAATGGAAACACCGCTTCTTTGACTGAAAAATGCTGAGGGAGAGGAGCGCTCGTAAATCCCAGCTCCTTGAGCGTTCTCCCCATCATCACTTTCATGGCCAACTTTGCGAGGGGTACGCCGATCGCCTTGCTGACGAATGGCACGGTTCGAGATCCTCGTGGATTGACCTCAAGGACAAAAATCGTCTGCCCTTTGACGGCAAACTGTGCATTCATGAGCCCCACAACCCCCAACTCCAGCGCCAACATACACATCTGACGTTCAATCTCACGCACAATGGCCTTGTCGAGTGTATAGGGAGGAAGGGAGCAGGCCGAATCGCCTGAATGGACACCGGCTTCTTCGATATGCTCCATGATTCCCGCCACGACCACGGTTTTGCCGTCGGAAATCGCATCGGCATCGACTTCGATGGCATCGGCCAGGTACTTGTCGATCAAGACCGGATGATTGGGCGACGCCGTGACTGCGGAATGCATGTACTCCAGCAAGCCGGCTTCATCATAGACAATCTGCATCGACCGACCACCCAACACATACGACGGACGGACCATGACCGGATAGCTGATCCGTCCGGCGATCTGCACCGCTTCCTCAATGGATCGGGCGATTCCGCTTTCCGCCTGCCGTAACCCCAACCGATTGAGCAGTTCCCGGAACCGCTCTCGGTCTTCCGCCAAATCGATCGCATCAGGACTGGTTCCGAGAATCTTCACACCGGCTTTCGAGAGCGGAAGCGCGAGTTTCAACGGCGTCTGCCCCCCAAACTGCAAGACCACACCAAGCGGCTGCTCACAATGCACAATATTGAGAACATCTTCGTGCGTCAGCGGCTCAAAGTACAGCCGATCGGAGGTATCGTAATCCGTGCTTACGGTTTCCGGGTTGCAGTTGACCATAATCGTATCGACCGCTTCTTCCCGAAGCGCCATGGCCGCATGGACACAGCAGTAGTCAAACTCAATCCCTTGCCCGATTCGATTCGGGCCTCCACCAAGAATCACGACCTTTTGTCGGTTTGATGGCCGGGCTTCACACTCCCTGCCGTAGGTGGAATAGAGATACGGTGTCTGTGACTCGAATTCAGCCGCACAGGTATCAACTCGTTTATAGGTGACCCCGCGTGCCCCTTGTTGTGTCCGCGCGGTCTGAACCTCACCAGGCTCGCATCCGAGTAATTGTGCGATCCGATCATCCGAAAATCCGAGTTCTTTGGCCTCCCAGAGCAACTCTCTGCCCAAAACGGCCGCTGGGTTGGCAGCATGACCGGCAAGCAATTGTTCGAAGTCCACCAGCTGTCTGACTTGGTCTAAAAACCAGGGATCTATTTTTGTCGTTGCAAACAGTTCCTCGTCCGTGAATCCAAGGCGCATGGCATCGGCCACGTACCACAGTCGTTCTGCTAGTGGCGTCCGCAGCACCCGGTTAAGTTTCTCGATCGTTTCTGGCCGGTTAAACTCGGCAGGGACACCTCGATCAAGCCCAAACCGGGACGCCAACCCATTGAGGTTTAACTCCAGGGAACGAATGGCCTTTTGGAGAGACTCCTTGAAGGTACGTCCGATCGCCATCACCTCCCCGACTGATTTCATCTGCGTCGTCAGGGTCGGATCGGCCCCCTTGAACTTCTGAAAAGCAAATCTCGGAATCTTGACAACTACGTAATCGATCGCCGGTTCAAACGAAGCCTTGGTGACACCGGTAATGTCATTGGAGATCTCATCCAGCGTGTAGCCGACAGCGAGCTTCGCCGCGATCTTGGCGATCGGGAACCCGGTGGCCTTTGACGCCAACGCTGAACTTCGAGAGACCCGAGGATTCATTTCGATGACCACCATCTCCCCGTTGGCAGGGTTGATACCGAACTGAATGTTTGATCCTCCCGTATCAACCCCGATCTCTCGGATGATACGAAGTGCTGCGTTCCGCATCCGTTGGTATTCTTTGTCGCTCAACGTCATGGCCGGCGCGACCGTGATGCTGTCGCCTGTATGCACGCCCATCGGATCAAAATTTTCGATAGGGCAGACGATCACAACATTGTCTTTCAGGTCTCGCATGACCTCCAATTCATACTCTTTCCATCCAATGACCGACTCTTCGATCAGCACCTGACTGACCGGACTCATGGCCAGCGCCCAATCGATCAACCTCTCGAATTCCTCACGATTGTACGCGATGTTTCCGCCGGTCCCCCCCATGGTAAAGGACGGACGAATGATCGCGGGGAAGCCGACCGTCTCGAGAATGGCCAGCGCTTCCTGTCGCGTGTGCGCCGTGCCGCTCGTCGGCACTCGCAGGCCGATTCGATGCATCGCCTGTTTGAAGGCATCCCGATCTTCCGCTTTATGAATCGCTTCCGCCGATGCGCCGATGAGCGCGACATTGTATTTCTCGAGGACCCCTCGCTTCACCAACCCCATCGTGGTATTCAAGGCCGTTTGCCCGCCCATGGTCGGAAGTAAAGCATCCGGGCGCTCTCGATCGATCACCTTCTCAACCACATCTAAGGTAATCGGCTCGACATAGGTCCGATCAGCCAGCTCCGGATCCGTCATAATCGTCGCCGGATTGCTGTTGATGAGAATGACTTTGTACCCCTCCGCTTTTAGGGCTTTGCAGGCCTGTGTGCCGGAATAATCAAATTCACAGGCTTGGCCGATGACGATCGGACCGGAACCGATCATGAGGATTGACTGAATGTCCGTACGTTTTGGCATCGTGTCGTGATGGTCAATCAACTGGATGGAAGCGCGGGTCCAATCCGTGGGTGATACGGGGCTGGTGGTACGAACGGATCGTCACCCTGCGCCGCGTGATAATACCTCATGGCCTCCGGCAGCCACATCTCAATCTGGTTGATCCGCGCCAGATCGGAGGGGTGGGTGGACAAAAACTCCGGAATATTATGCTTCGATCGAAAACAGACCTTGTCGATCATCTGCCTGGGACACCCGCTCATCCTCTCCCAAAAGGGGACGGCCTCTCGAGGGTCATAGCCGGCCTGCGCCATCAATCGAAGTCCGATATAGTCGGCCTCCGATTCCTGCTTTCTTCCGAACGGCAGAGAGACTCCAACTCCATAGGCACTCATTGCCGCCATTGCCGCATCCGGACGTCCGACAGCAGCTCCGGCTGCCAACGCACCGACTTGGCCGATCGTTTCAAGGATGCTTCGGCTATATCGCTCCGCCCCATGACGTTGGAGCGCATGCGCCACCTCATGCCCAATCACCGTCGCTAAACCGTTTTCGTTCTTCGTGAGCTTCAGTATGCCCGTGAAGACGGCAACCTTGCCACCCGGAAGCGCGAACGCATTGATCATGCGGTCGTCCCGAATAATGGCGAACTCCCACTCATACTCTGGTTTATTGGCCACCGCTGCAATCCGCTGACCAACCCGGTTGACCATCTCAGTTAACTCAGGATCGCCACTGACCGGAGCCTGTCGCAGCAATTCGCGATAACCGCTGATGCCCATCGCAATTTCTTTCTCCTCAGAGATGTAGATGAATTGATCTCGCGCCGTTCCCGGCGCGCGGACACAGCCCCCCAGAGTTGCAAGCACACCAGCCGCTGTTCCAAGACACGAAAGGCACGTCACCCCCAACATTCCACGAGCCCAGCGGCGAAGCAGCGCACGACGTTCGATGGGCGTTGAAAATAGGAGGTCGATCTGGTGATTTGCCGGCTCTGTCATCTCGAATCTCACGATCAAGGCCGATTCTCATCATCTTACCAGTCTCGATACTCCCAGTCATGCGACTGACGCCTTCTCTCACTATGGCATCCACATGTACATGAACTGGGGAGTTCCCCCACGGACAACTGTCATGAGATCGAGATCAGCAAGACTGGCGAGCCCACTCGGCGCCAAAAGCTTGGAATACATGTTGTTGGAGTATTCACCTGGACGTTGGTACGTCACGACTCGCGCTTCCGTCAGACCGGCTTTCTTCTTGGCTAATTCGACTGCGTCTTCGAGATAACCGATCCCATCGACCAAGCCAGCCTCCTTCGCTTGCTCTCCGGTATAGATTCGTCCATCAGCCAACCGTTTGATCTGCTCCATCTGTAAGTGAGAGCGGCCTTCCTGCACGACATTCAAAAACCGCTGATAAAACGAATCGATCAGCCCTTGAAAGATGGCACGCTCTTCAGTCGTCATGGTCCGAAACGGCGAGCCCATATCCTTGCGAGGCCCCGACGTCACAGCCGTAGCCTCCACGCCCACTTTCTCCAAGAGCCCTCGCGCATTCATGGTGAGCATAATCACGCCGATACTGCCGGTCACAGATGAAGGATGCGCCAGTACGGTGTCCGCGGCCGCGGCGATATAGTAGCCCCCTGAAGTCCCCAGATCCAGAATGGATGCCACAATGGGGACCTTGCGACTGGCTTTGAACGTTTTCAGCTCGTGATAAATAATATCCGATGCCGTCACCGTTCCCCCAGGCGTGTTGATGCGAAGCACAACGGCTTTGACGTTCTCATCCTTTGCTGCCCGCGTGAGCTGTTCTTTCACGCTTGCAATCATGCTGGGCGCGGGTCGCAACCCATCTTTTTCCTGTGAACTAATCATTCCAGAAATTTCGACCAACAGCACTTTTGCTTTTCCGGTCCCGTCGACCTGCGCTTCTTGTAGAGGACCGGGGCCTGGAAACAACGGGAAATTAAACGTGCATCCAGACAGCACCAGTCCGATTACCCCAATGAGAACACGGTTAGGCATGATGAGTCTCCATAAGACGCACGAATTCATCGAATAAATAGGCGGCATCATGAGGCCCCGGTGCCGCTTCCGGGTGGTATTGGACGGAAAAGACCGGATGATCCAGACTAGCCATCCCCTCGATCGAACAATCGTTCAAGCTGACATGGGTGAGCGACAGTTTGCCATAGTGAGTATCAATCATGGGCGGGACCTTCGGCACGTCATGAAGAGGCATGGGACCCTGCACGGCAAAATTATGGTTCTGCGACGTAATTTCAACTTTTCTCGTCCGAAGATCCATCACCGGATGATTCGCCCCATGGTGACCGAACTTCAGCTTATAGGTCTTGAGGCCAAAGGCCAAGCAGAGAATCTGATGGCCCAAGCAAATGCCAAAGATCGGATAGCGGCCGATCAGTTTCTCCATTGCCTTCACGGCATAGGGAAGGCCTTCTGGATCGCCAGGCCCATTCGAAAGGAAAATGCCGTCTGGTTTTAGAGCCTCGACTTCCTCGGCTGATGTCGCAGCAGGCACCACTGTCACCTGACAGCCGACATCCACCAATCGTCTCAGAATATTGTGTTTAATACCGAAATCATAGGCCACAACTCGCCAAGGCCTGGACGATCCACGTTCCCTGCCGTTTGCCAACGGCGCCCAATCTCCGGTTCCCGTTGTCCAGTCATATGGATGTGCGCAGGTGACCTCAGCAGCCAAATCTCGACCGATAATGGTGGGAGCTTGCCCGGCTCGTTGCACAGCTCGAGGGTCTGTCGGCTTCGCCAGTTACTGGCGAGACGGCTGGCTTCCATGACCACGAACCCCTCTGCCCATGACCGACCGGATTCTATGTCTTCAGGTGTGGCTCCATAGTTTCCGATATGGGGACAGGTCATCGTGATGATCTGTCCTTTATAGGAGGGATCGGTCAGTATCTCTTGATACCCGGTCATTGCCGTATTAAAGACGACTTCTCCAACCGTTTCGCCCTCATAGCCAAGAGCGCGGCCTTCGAACACCGTTCCATCTGCCAGTACCAGTAATGCCTTTCTCACGACTGCCTTCTATTCTGATCAAGTGAACGGTTCACCTTGATCACGATGAGCATGATGCCCAAGACTAGGTTAATCATGTACAACGACCGGGTTGGCAACAACACACGGAAGAATGCCTCCAACGCCGATTTTCTGGCCGTCTCATCCTTCGTCGCAAACGCCTGCGCTTGAAGCGACACGGCTTGTGGATGAAGAACCCCAATAATGACTCCAGCGATCATCACCATGACCGCCAAAACAATCAGTTCACTCCGGCCAACCTGCACAATTAAATCCCCGCTCCACTGCCGATACCAGAGCGTCACGCAGAGGATGGCCGCCGCTCCAATGACGAAACGATGGTAGCTTTCAAACGCTCGGGTCAACAACATGCCCCCAGAATCCTGTCCTCCGAATGTATTGAACACTGCCGGGATCACCGCTCCGCTCAGCACGATCATGCCTCCAACCCACACAGCCAGCGCGACCCACTCAAGAGCAAGACACCCGACCATCCCCCAGCGGGGCAACCGTCGCACAGCACTACCGCTCCACCGGGTCGTTCTCGAACACTATCTTGCCACCTACAATGGTTATCTTCACTCGCCCTTTCACCTTCCACCCCACAAACGGCGTATTGCGGCTCTTGGATCGAAACTTAGACGGATCAACTTCCCACGGTTCTTGCGAGTCGATGAGGACGACATCGGCATCTGCACCGACCGCCAACGTCCCTTTCTTCAGTCCGAATGCCGAAGCCGGAGCCGAGGTCAGTTTCTGAATCGCTTGTTCCAGCGACAGTACCCCTTCCTCTACCAATCCCAACGTCAGCGGGAGCGCTGTCTCGAGTCCCACGATTCCGAAAGGGGCCTCGGTGAAATCCTGCTGCTTCTCCTGCGTCGCATGGGGGGCATGGTCGGTCGCAATCACATCGATCGTACCGTCTCGCAAACCCTCCTTGATCGCCTGGACATCGGCCCAGGTGCGCAGAGGGGGATTCATCTTGGCGTGGGTGTTATAGCCGCGCACCAGTTCTTCCGTAAGCGTAAAGTGATGGGGACAGGCTTCGGCCGTTACGCGAATCCCACGGGCTTTCGCTTCCCGCACCATGCGAACAGACCCGGCGGTGCTGATATGGGCGAGATGCAAACGAGCTCCCGTCAGTTCCGAGAGGGAGAGATTACGCGCCACCATCACATCTTCAGCTGCTGACGGGATCCCCGGCAACCCAAGCTCGGTTGAGATCAACCCCTCATTCATACAGCCGCCTTCTGCCAGATGCAGGTCCTCGCAATGGTCGACGACCGTCAGATCAAAGGCCAAGGCATATTCCATCGCTCGCCGCATCACCAGGCTGTTCATAACCGGCTTACCATCGTCGGAAATCGCCACGCAACCCGATCGCCGTAAATCACCGATCTCCGCGAGCTCCTTCCCTTCCGATCCTTTTGTAATGGCACCGATCGGCAACACATTGGCGAGGCCGGCCAGCCGGGATCGCTCCAGGATAAACTCCGTGACGGCTTGGTTGTCATTCACCGGGTTCGTGTTCGGCATGCAACAGACTGTTGTAAATCCACCCGCAACCGCCGCCGCACTGCCGCTCTGAATCGTTTCCTTATACTCGAATCCCGGTTCCCGAAAGTGGACATGGACATCAACGAACCCCGGTACCACCAGTTTCCCCGTAGCCTGAATAGTCCGACCGCCGACCGGAGCTGAAAGATTCGATCCCAGAGCGGCGATCTGACCATTTTCGATCAGCACGTCGGCGATGCCGTCAAACTTGCCTGGATCAATGACCCGACCACCCTTAATCAATATCGACACACGAAGCTCCTCTCCCTTGATTTGTTCCAGAGGATGCTGAAAAAGCACTTCCAGCAAGGCCGCAGCGAGCGAAAGCTCGAGACATACGCGGTTGGTACGTTGAGACCTTGAGCCCGCTTCGCCGACTTCGCGAGGCGAGCGATGCGAGAACGACGCTGGAAGGCTTTTGCAACATCCTCAATTCGCTCCGGACATGAGGTACAGAATTCCCATGCGCACTGCCACGCCGTTCGCCACCTGATCGAGAATCACCGAGGACAAACTATCGGCGACATCCGGCGCGATTTCCACTCCTCGATTGATCGGTCCCGGGTGCATCACGATCGCGCCGGCGTCGGCCAACCGCACTCGCTCAGCAGTCAAGCCATAGAGCCTTGAGTACTCCCGGATCGTCGGAAACTGCGCGCGTCCCTGCCGTTCCAACTGCAGCCTGAGCATCATGATCACATGTACGCCGCGCAAACCTTCGTCCATGTTGTAGTAGACTTTCGGGCCTAGTTTCTCCACACGACTCGGCATCATCGTCGGCGGTCCCACCAGACGCACCTCGGCGCCCAGTTTGATGAGCGCACAAATGTTCGATCGAGCTACGCGGCTATGCGACACATCTCCCACAATCGCCACGCGCAGCCCATTGAAATTCATCCCTCGTTGCCGGATCGTGTAGAGATCAAGCAACGCCTGCGTCGGGTGCTCATGCCATCCATCGCCTGCGTTAATGACGGATGACTTGACGCCATGCGCCAGGGTTTCGGCGGCGCCGGCCGAGGAGTGGCGGAGGACGATGATGTCCGCCTGCATGGCTTCGATGTTCCGCGCGGTATCGAGCAATGTTTCTCCCTTCACTACACTGCTGGAGGAGGGAGAAAAGTTGATTACGTCGGCGCTCAGTCGCTTGGCCGCCAACTCGAAGGACGTACGCGTTCTGGTGCTCGGCTCAAAGAAGAGATTCACGACAGTCTTGCCTCGGAGTGCCGGCACTTTTTTGATTTCGCGCCCGGTCACTTCTTTGAAGGAATCTGCCGTCTCCAGAACGAGCATGATCTCATCTACAGACAACGAAGCGAGACTCAGCAGATCTTTGCGCTTGAGGCTCATGGGATTCTCCGCTTCAGGATTTCAAGATGACCACCCGGTCATCTTCCCCATCTTCGTCCAACAGCACCTGAACCTGTTCCTCTCGGGAGGTCGGTAGATTTTTCCCGATATAGTTCGCTTTAATCGGCAGCTGCCGATGACCTCGATCCACCAACACCGCCAGCTGGATTTCCTCCGGGCGTCCCAGGTCCATCAGTCCATCCATCGCCGCCCGTATCGTTCTTCCGGTAAACAAGACATCGTCGACAAGCACAACGACTTTATTCGTCATGTCGAACGGCACCGACGTTTTTCTCAGGATCGGTTGATTTTTACGCAACGCCAGATCGTCGCGATATAATGTAATGTCCAATTCACCGATGGGAACCTGCACACCCTCGATGCTCTGGATCCGCTTCACCAGTCGATGGGCGAGATGCACACCACCGGTCCGTATTCCCACCAGTGCCAGATCCTTCACTCCTTTATGCCGCTCCAAAATCTCGTGCGCGATGCGCATCATGGCGCGGGAAATATCCCCGGCATCCATGATCAGCTTTTCATCTTTCCGCTCTGTCGGTTTGTTCGTAGGAATCGTCATGCTCAGGCGATTATACGATCAGGTCCTGTCGAGTCCGGGCATAAAAAAACCTCCTCACAGTCCCATTGTGAGAAGGTCAATTGATCATCGTCCGTGGCCGGACCGAAATTCATAATTGGCTCCTTGCTCACCTCACTGGATGAGCGTTAAAGGTTATGTCATCCTACGGGAAGACTAAAAACCTGTCAAGCACTTGAAGCCAGCACAAGGCAGTTTACGAGGTAACGTCCGAATTATAGTTCACGAGTCCATAATCTGAGTCGCCTACGCCACAGGCGGGTGACTTCCGCCTTGGCAAGAACGATCGAAGACCATAATCCAAATGGATGGCCCCCAAAACTGGCACTGCAAGATTCTACTTCTCGGCTTCCTGCTTGCACTGTCCGCCTGCACGCAAGCGGTATTTACAGCCGCCAATCTTCCCACCCACTTGCTCGAGATGGCTGTTGAGCATGATCGGGTATATGGCCCTGAGCCATCGCAGAAGCTCGACATCTATGTTCCTGCTAATCCAAAGGACAAGCAACTGGATGTCCTCGTCTTTTTTTATGGTGGGCGCTGGACCTACGGAGCCAAGGAAGATTATCGGTTTGTCGCTGCAACGTTCGTGAACAAGGGCTTTATTGTCGTCATTCCCGATTACAGAAAGTATCCCCAGGTGCGCTTTCCGATATTTGTAGAAGACGGGGCGAAGGCTCTTGCCTGGGTTTCTAATCACATCGGCGAGTGGCACGGCAATCCCGCGCGAATCCATGTCGTGGGGCATTCCGCCGGTGCTCATATCGGCGCGTTACTCGCTGCTGATCCTCACTACCTTGCCGACGAGGGAAAAGATCGCTCGCTGGCCATTCATGATTTCGCTGGTCTCGCCGGTCCCTACGCCTTTACTCCTGA
>JACRQB010000152.1:12103-17995 GCA_016222925.1 Nitrospirota bacterium
ATCGGAGCCCTGTCATGGTGGAACCGACAGAGGGCCCCCGTCGTTGATGACATCACAAAGTTTTTTGATTCATGTCACTAGCAGGGTGTTGAAAAGTTCCGCCAACGGCGTTTTCGCATCGCTCAGAGGCTCAACGTACGCCCTGGGCAAACGCCTGTTCACACAGGCGATGGGTGGGCGGGTGAAAACAGTCTACGATTCGCATCTTCGCTCGCTGCGGCCTTGCTAAACGGCCCTTTTGAACACCCTGCGAGCCTTTCTGATGAGGTCTGCGATCTCCAGCTGGTTGGTATTCTTGGGATATCTAAATAGTTTTTGAACAGCCTGCTAGGCAGCGCGAGTGATCGAATCGAACGTAACAGGTCGGTCAATACGGTAGGGACCGGATGGCTCACAACAGAATTCGGCTAGATTAGATGTTGTCAGGAATCCTGTCCATGGTTGGTCTTCCACACGGCCAGCAGCGTTGCTAACTTCTCTTTAGACGACCGATGTTCCTCTGCAAGTGTCTCCAGAAAATCGGATAGCCGCTGGACTTCAGCACGGTGTGCATAGTCACACCAATGACAGGGATCAAAACCAGCAGGAAATAAACGACCCGCGCCATCGTCGGCTGGTCAACAAAGCGCACCATGACCCAGGAACTTGTGCTGAACGCACTCCTCATGGCAGCCCGTCGACGTAAGCCGAAGCACGCCCTGATTCATTCAGATCAAGGCTCGCAATTTGGCAGCGATGCGTGGCGGCGCTTCTGCCATACGCATCATCTTGAGCCCACTATGAGCCGGCGTGGCAACTGCTGGGATAACGCGGTAGCCGAATCATTCTTTAGCAGCTTGAAGAAGGAGCGGATTAAGAAGCGCATCTACAAGACCCGGGAGATGGCCACAGCCGAGATCGACGAGTACATCGAGATGTTCTACAATCGCACCCGTCGACACAGCCATCTCAGCGGTGTCAGCCCAGAGGCCTTTGAAGCGGTATCAAACCGGGCTTAACGGTGTGTCCGCAAAAGTCTGGGAAGTCCATCTCGCAGTCTTCTGCTTAAATCGCCCGCACGCCCGCCTGTCCCTAGCTTCTTAGCCGTTCCCAGCCTAAGTCAGTAAAACAGGGTCCTTGTGTGGCTTCGCTGAACTTAATGCCGTTGTGCTCGGCATTCCATTCCAGCAGTTGAATATTCTCTTCTCGATCGACTGTCACATCCCAACCTAGTGATTTCGCGATACTCTGCCGTATACCCTATATCCTCAAAGACCCCGCTCTCTAGGTGAATTGGCACTCTGATTTCGGTCTTTGATTGGACGTGCGTTTCACTTTCACTTCCCAATCTCAAATGGCACCCTCGAACTGAAACCTCTCCACTATCCGTGTACACAGTGGTGATTCGTAGGGTTGCTACAGAGTGGCTTGTAAACTGCGCAAATAGCTTGTGCGGTTGCACGACGCTTTGGAATAGCCCATTTCCAAGCTGCTTAATCTTTTCGACATTAAATGAGTCCCGATTGAAAAAATGTATGCCCTTCCCTTGGAGCGAATGATCGAGTTTGAACACGACTCGTTCGTGATTCGTGAACAGCTTATCGCGCACTGCCTTAGGCGAAACAAATCTGTACGCGGTGTCAAAAAACACCCCGTTCGCGTATGCGAGTAAGTCGGGAAAGGCGTCGCTCTGAAGCATGACCGCGTTCAGGCCCCTAAGATCCGCAACCCGTCCATATCGCCCCTGAAGCTTAGGCACCACGACCGAGCCATAATAGTTCTCTGGTATCCAGCCTTCTTTAAACTTCCCTGACACAGCCGTATAAACATATAGCCATGGGGCAAAGCGCTTATCCCCGAAGACATCCATCGCGTAGTCGTTGCATAGGCTCAGATCATGACTCCTCATTTTGCCTTTATGGCATTCGACGTGCTTCAATATCCGCGTAGCATCTCGGATGTCAGCGGAATGATTGTAAGTAGGATTTAAGAAAAACCGAAGAGCGGCTCGCACTGGCGACTTTATCTCTAGTGACATACGGCAGTACCTTCGGAAACATTTTATAGGCAGTGACCACTGCGTATCGGCCCGGACGGGCGTCCTTCATCCAACTACTTCACGAAGACTTCCCCTTCTCAGCAGACTCTCAAAATCCTCTACTATACTGGTGACGGGCCAGAAACCAGAGCAAATCTCATCGATCCAGTGCTAGGTTCCATTTCTCCCCGAGCTTCAGATCCCAACACTCGGGATTATACTTTACGATCCCTCCGGCCGGAGTAAAGGTGAACTCACCAAAGTAGACTCGCCCTTTAACATTGTAGAGATCGACCCGGACAAATCCGAATCCGACCGAGAGCTTTGCAGCTAGTGCCCTCATTTCATCAAGATTGGCAGGCTTTGGCACCCACGGACGGACCGCACCCTCCTCATCTTCAAGATCGAGCAGATTCCACGCCGTGTCAAAGATTGGACAGATATCGTGTGTCTCGTTGCGAACCATGACCTGCTCTGGCATACCGTTGAAACAGGAGAATTTATAGTCGAACGGCGGAGTTCCATCATCATTGGCCAAGTACTCCTCGATCACAATCCGGGGTGGAATGCGATAGTATTGTGCTTCGCGGCCATGCCAGTAGTAATTGCTGTCTAACCACCCCAACACTCGACGGATAATATCCTCTCGATCAACCTGGCCCTTCACGATAATGACTTGTCCGGCACCGTGGGTCGGCTTGATCACATACTCCGCCGGTAACGTATCAAAGGGGATAGCGCGTGGGTCGTCCCCATGCCACAAGAGCTTGACTAAATACTCTTCACCCACCACATTCGCCACATACCTCCGGACCACATACTTATCGGCCAGCTGTGTAAACCGGGAGGGCATATCTCCACGATTCCAGGTGACCATGCGCCAAAAGAGCTTCTCCGTAAAGGTCTGAGGATTCGTCAGATTGAGTGGTTTGCCGTGGATCTTAAAGTATCGCCGAAGTAAAAACTCCTCCCCTTCAGATCGTCGCATCACACGGCGCTTAATTCTCCGGTATTGTTTGACGAGTTCATGCAGTTGCGTGTTTCGCAACCTCGCTCGAAGTGCTATAGTTCCGCCTAGTTGAATAGACCATTCCATCTTCTACCCCCTCAATCCGAAGCACCTACGGTTTCATTCCATCCTCTTTGGCGAAAGTGATCTAATCATTCCGTCGCGACGCAGACTATCCCACAGATCTGGCTATTGAGCCCCTCGCTCATCGCATTGGTGACCGGATGGTGGTAATAGGTCAGAATATTCTCGATATGTCGGCGGATCGTCTCGGCTGCCTTCCGAATGGGTTCCAGCCGGCTGTGTGTCGCCCAGAAGTACCACCGTTTCCAGAACTTCCAGCCTGATGCCGGATAGACGTAGTGCCAGAGACACCGCAAGGCCTCTTTGATCGCCCACGCCCGCCCCACCTTGAGCTCCTACCGCCTCAGGGCAGCAAACTTATCGCGCCGTCGTTCCGGCACGTTCTCCCGGCTGTAGAGCCACAGGTACTTGCTACCCTTGAGCGTCTCGTCACCTGACGCCATCAGCGCTCGGTGCTCCTGTTTGCGGACCGTGTCCACCGCCTTGCCAATGTGGCCCATGATATGAAAGCGGTCGAAGACGATTTTCTCGTCGGCCTCCGGCACCTGCGCCTGCGTCGCCTGGATGTAGGGCTCCCACATATCCATTGCCACTGCCTCGATGCCGTCGAGTTGCTCCTGCGTCAGCCCGGCGTAGTAGCCATCGAGACTCGCCTGTGTGCGGTCTTCGGCGATGTGCTCCACCGTGCCATCATCCAAGTCGCAGACCAGCGTGAGATAGCGATGGCCCTTGGCCGCCGCCTTCTCATCCACGCCGATTCGGCGCACAATCCGCGCCTGCTTGCGTGCGCGCCCTCGCATGACTGCCCGCTGCATCACCCCCCACGCCGCATCCCAGCTGATCCGTAAGATCCGCGTGGCCCCACTTGTCAGCGGTCATGCAATACTCCCCAGCTCGGGTCATTGAATTCTCCCCACCCTCTGACGGAGGAGGGAGCCGATGGAGCTTGACGAGACGAGAGAGACAACCATCATGCCACCCCAGGGCAATCACACGGGGGAGGTCTGCTGGATCGCAAGACCGTGCGGCGCAGTCTGCGGCAGACGACGTGGCATCCGTATCAGCGGACGGCCGTGACGGAGACCCTGCTGACGGCCCATGCCGACGTGGTGCGGGCCCGGGCGCCGCAGGTGCACTACTCGGCGCGGATTCTGTATCAGGAACTACGGGCGAGTCGTGGATACACCGGCAGTTACGAGACGGTGAAACGGTTCGTCGCGCCACTGCGCGCAGTCCAACTCCAAGCGGACCGGGCGCTCCTGCGGTTTGAAACCCCGCCGGGCCAGCAGAGTCAGATTGATTGGGGCCAAGCCACCGTGCCCTTCCGCGCCGGTCCGACGATCGTGCACGTCTTCGTCCTCACGTTGGGCTTCAGTCGCCGCGGATTCTATTATGCGTGTGCCGATGAACGGATGGCGCAGTTTCTGGAGGCGCACGAACGGGCCTTTGCCCATTTTGGCGGGCACACGCGGGAGCATTTGTATGACCGCCCCCGGACGGTCTGCTATCCGGATGACACCGGGCGGCGGATCTGGAATCCGACCTTCAAAGCCTTTGCGGACTATTGGGGCTTTGAGCCCCGCGTGTGTCGGCCGTATCGGGCGCAGACCAAGGGCAAGGTGGAATCGGGCGTGAAGTATTTGAAACGGAACTTTCTGCCGGGACGGAGGTTTGTCGATCTGGAGGACTTCCAGGCCCAACTCGATGAATGGACCGCGACGATTGCCGACCGACGCGTGCATGGCACGACCCATGAGGAGCCGTTCACCCGATTTGCGCGAGAACGCGACGCGCTGGTCCCGCTCGGAGGCCAGCGAAGCTTCCAGCAGGAGGCCCGGGTCTCGCGCCTCGTGGCCGAAGATTATTTGGTCAGTCTGGCGACGAACCGCTACTCCGTGCCCTATCGCTTCATCGGCCAGCGCGTCGAGGTGCAACGGCGGGGGGATACGGTCCACATCTTTCACCGGGATCACGAGATCGCGACGCACGCGGTGCTCCCCGGCCAGCATCAATTCCGGATTCTGCCCGAGCATGGCCCTGGAGCCATCGCCCGGACGACTCGCCAACGCCGCTCAACCGTCAGTGACGCGGGCTCCGTCACGCGGTTGCTGCCGGAGGTCGAAGTACGGGATCTGGCCTGCTATGAAGCGCTCTGCGGGTGCGCGACGGCACAGGAGGTGGGGTCATGAACGCCGCCCAACTGGAACGGCTTCGTGACCACCTCACGCGCCTGCGGCTCGTGAAGAGCCGGGAGCGGCTGGAGGGGCTCTTACAGGAGGCGGCCGCCAAGGAGTTGTCGTATGCGGACTTCCTCGATCACGTGCTCGGTGAAGAAGTCGCCTCCAAAGCGGCCCAGAACATCACGATTCGCCATCCTCACCCGAGCGCTGACGGAGAATCGATTGGAGGACAAGCTGAAACTCTACACCATCCCACGCTTGTTGATCATCGATGAAATTGGTTATCTGCCGATGGACCGGACCGGAGCCAATGTGTTTTTCCAGCTCATCTCGCGCCGCTACGAGAAGGGCCCGATGATTCTCACGAGTAATCAGAGCTTCGGTGCCTGGGGCGAAGTGTTTGGGGACCGGGTCCTGGCGACCGCGATTCTGGATCGGGTGCTCCATCATGCGATCACCATCAATATCCGAGGCCATTCCTATCGGCTCAAGGAGAAACTGAAAGCGGGGCTTGTCCGACTGGAGGAAACGGCGGCGACCACTTAACCCGGGTGGGGAATTTTTGATGACCCGAGCTGGGGAGATTTGGATGACCCTTGACA
>JACRQB010000112.1 GCA_016222925.1 Nitrospirota bacterium
CAAGCAATATCCCTATGTGCGGCTGCCCATCAAAGAAGATTTCCCACGACTCTCGATCGTGCGCCGCGTGCAAAAAGATGGGGCCCTCTACTACGGCCCCTATACCCCGGCGAACGCGCTCCGGGAGACGTTGAAAGTCATCAAACACGTCTTCCCTCTCGCCACATGCAGGATCGACATCGACGGGACCGCCGACCGTGCCTGCATCGAGTTTGAGATCAAGCGATGTATGGCACCTTGCACCGGCAATCAGTCGAGAGAGGAGTACCACCAGATTGTCAAACAGGTCCGCCAGTTTTTGGAAGGCCGGGATCATGAGTTACTGGACGATCTCCGTGCCCGCATGGAACTGGCTGCCGAGCGGGAGGAATTCGAAGAAGCGGCCCGGCTGCGGGACCGCCTCTTCAAGATCCAACGCATGCTGGAAAAGCAGCGGATCACGCAGACCTCGGCAACTGATCAGGACGTCATCGGCTTGGCCAGACAGGGTTCGGCAGTGGACCTCCAGATCCTGTTCGTGCGCGGCGGCTTGCTGATCGGACGGAAAGATTTCTTCTGGCCTCAGTCGGCTGATGCCCAGGACGAGGAGCTGGTCCGCTCCGCGATTGAACAATTCTATAACAAGGACGGGCAGCCGCCCAGAGAAGTCCTCGTCCCGACTGATCTGGAAGACGCCGCGCTGATTCAACAATGGCTCTCCGAGAAGCGAGGGGAATCCGTTCATGTGCGTTCGCCTGAGCGAGGCGCCAAACATCAGTTGGTCCTTTTAGCCGAGGAGAATGCAACTGCGGCTGTCGCCGATCATTTGCGCGATGAGGAACGTGACCGGCAAGCGGGCGAGGAACTGAAACGGCTGCTGAGACTGGAACGGGCTCCCCGTCGGATCGAAGGATTCGACATCTCGAATACGATGGGCCACGACTCCGTCGCCTCAATGGTTGTTTGGGAAGACGGACAAATGAAGAAGACGGACTATCGGCGGTTCAAAATCCAAACGGTCGCAGGGGCTAATGACTTCGCCAGCATGAAGGAGGTGGTTACGCGTCGCTATGGACAAGAAGAGTGCTTGGCTCAACCGGATCTGATTCTCATTGATGGAGGATTAGGTCAACTGGCTGCCGCACTGGAGGGGCTCAAAGAGGCTGGACAATCGGGTCTGCCGGTCCTTGGGCTGGCCAAGGCCCGCGGCGACAAAGAGGAGCGTGTCTTCTTGGCAGGGAGAAAAAACCCGATTGTCCTCAGACCCACCTCTCCGGCCACCCATCTCTTACAACATATTCGTGACGAAGCGCATCGCTTCGCGATTACCTTCCACAGGAAGCTGCGCGGCAAATCACTCGTCAGTTCAAAACTGGATCAGGTCATTGGGATCGGGGAGATTCGGCGCAATCAACTCCTAGAGAAATTTGGCAGCCTCGACAAAGTGGTGTCAGCCAGCGACGAAGCCCTACAGGAGGCCGGACTCAATGCGGAAACCGTGTTGAATCTCCGCCGGGCACTTGAACAGTAGTGGTCATCGGCCTCCATTCGTCGCCTAAAATAGATACCGGAAACTGAACGTCCCCAGATGTACGAACGCGTGGTAGGTCCCATCCACGGTCGGATTTTGGTTGCCGGCTACCGTGCGTGATTCGTAGAACCACTCCTGATAGGCAAGATCGAGCCCGATGCCTTTCGGCCACAAGGCTGACTCCCCACTGCAAGGAATCATGCCTAGAAAACGTCCGGAGCCCTTACAAAGAAAGCCCACGCCAAGAGATAGGGTATGAGCCGGCAATGAAATGATGCCAGGATTAAAGGTCCGATCGGGAACCGGATCTTCCGTGTACGTATAGCCGGACCGAGCTGCGACCTCCCAGTTCGGCAACCAGCGTGGATTGAGCCACTTGTATTCGGTTCCAACCGCAATCACCGGGACGTTCTTCCACTGTTGAGACTGTGGAATCGGCGCCCCGTTCGACAGCCGGACATCCAGATGTCTATTCAGACTCCATCCTACATACTCGACATCGAGTTCGACCTTCCATTCTCGCTCCGCACTGCGCACCGGCCAGATAGCGACGGCTCCGGTAGCCATTTGCGGCAGCACTAGATCGGTGGAGGCATCGGCCACCTTCGCTCCGTTGACGAACAACGACCCATTTAACGGCAACACCGCTTGACTGCGATAGACCAACCCGATTGAGACGACCGGTTTACCAGCTTCGTTCCTGAATGGAGTATAGAGCAGGCTGGCCGTCACTCCCGCTCCGGTCCCTGTCCCGTTCAGTTCGATGGACGCCCCCGCTGGAATTCCAAGAGCGCCTGCACTGATCTGTTTCTGCTCGACATGCCCCTCGCCAAGAAACTTATAGGCAATCGTGGGTTTGAGAGCGATCAGCGGCAGCTCCGCCGATGTCACAGCCGTGTTGAACGGGCCATCGATCGGGAAGCGTGTCCTCAAGCCGAAGGACGATGTCAGCCCTAGACCTATCGTAACAGCAGAGAAACGTGGTACGCCAAGCGCTCCAAGGTTGGCGCTGAGGTACGTGTGCCCGGGTGGAGGGAAGCTGACGCTTCCTCCGAAATCACCTCGAGTATCAACTCCGGAAATGCTCTTCGCCTTAATGGAACCGCCAAGTAACGCGATCCCAAATACTCCCTGGATCCTGTGGTTGAAACCGCAGCGCCTGAGCAGTTGCGAGTACAGGAGTCAGAAACAACACAACCACTACGGCCATCACTTCGGCTGCAACCCTAGTACGAGGAAGGCAACCTGATGAAGTAAGCTGACGCATAGCTATGCTGGCTACTTGTTGCTTTTCTCCCTCCGACTTTTCTAGACCAATAGCCTACTTCATCGTCATAGGCATAGATCCGTATAGACCTAGTTGGTAGGCCCTATCAAATTTTGTTTCGTTTTTCTATAATGTTCTCCCAATTTCGATTCTCCTCACATTTGGAGGCTCCCTATGGCACAGGTGGAACAGACTGAAACAAACAAGCGCCCTTTCCCCCGCCAACTCTTCGAATCGCTTTCAAAAACTGAATGCACGGCGTTTGTCGAAGCGCTCCATTACACGGTTGAAGCGGACTCTACCGCTGATATCAAAGAGGCGCTGGTCCAGTTTCAAAATTTGTTTCCTTTTACGAGAGTAATTGGTGGCCTCGCCCGCCTCACAGCCAACGGTCGTTTCGACGGGTTTACCAACGTCATCAATGTGAGCTATCCGGATGAATGGATTAAGCTCTACTGGCAAAATGGCTACTTCGAGGTTGATCCGATCTTCCAGACTGCACTGAATAAACCCGGCACTCAACACTGGGGCACAACCTATCGCAAGGCAACCTCTCCGAAACAGCAGGAATTCATGGCCGCAGCAAAGGAATTTGGACTTGGAGATGGGATTACAACCGGATCTGCCGATCCAGCTTGCGGAGTCGCGACCTTCTGTTCCTTTGCTTCCGCCGATAGCGTGGATGCTACGCGATATGTGCCACTCATTGAGTATTTCGGATACTATGTCCATCTGGCGCTCTTACGCACGGCTCCTGCAAAGGCCCAATCAATGGATCGCTGTGTAAAGCAGTTAACGCTGAGGGAGTTGAGGATTCTGAACTGGGTCAAGAATGGCAAGACGAATTGGGAAATCGCCCAAATCATGGGTGTGACCGAGCGCACAATTCGATTCCATGTCGAAAGCATTTTTTCCAAGCTGGATGTCACGTCACGGTCTCAAGCTGTTGCCACTGCCATTGAGCATGGCTTACCGAATGTGGTCTAGGTGCTCCGCATGACCTTCATGACCGACGCCGTGTCGCTACGTTCCATGTTACACCAACGCTGATATGTCCGGGCTGAAGGTTGAGGTTCGCCCTGTCACCACGGTGCCCGCTGAAGTCGTCAGCGTAGAAATCCACTCAAGAAAATCCGGCCGCTTTTGCATATTCTCTTCGTCAAAACGGACCATGTCGTAGATCGCCGCGACCGCTCCCATACCGAATCTCGTTTTCCACTGCCCATTGGTAAATCCCTTTCAACACTCCCAGCATGATTCGGCTTGAAAGCTTCGCATCCCGAATGTCAGGATTGACGGCAAGCCTCGTGATTTCCGCCGTATCCGGCGCTTTCCTTATGGCGTACCCCTTGTGAAGCAGCGCTCCAAATTCATTCTCCAGCATGAATTTCCCGGAAGGAGGAAGAAGACGCGCCATGCCGAGCAGCGTCCCGTCGTAGCCGAAAAGCCCCACCGTCACACCCCAGAGATCATACATATCCATCTCCTTGCCATCTTCCGTCGGCGGCACCCAGCGTAACGTCTCCGCAAAAACGCGATGCCGTAGGCGATAAGCCTGCTGTAAGTCGGACTCGTCTTTGAGCGTCTTGACGAGAAACTCTCCCTCGTAGAATGCAATCTCTTTATGCTCTCCGGCTGTTACGACCTGCATGATTGCCTCCTCTTATGGCGGGTAGCTAATAGGGCTGATTGACCAGGAAATGGTGGCGGATGGTTCCACTTCGGGTGCTAAACGTCACCTGGCGTATCCGCCAGGTGATTTGCTAGTCTCCCCCGCGTACAAGAGCCTATGTAACGTCCACTCTTAAAATAGGATTGCGAATTATTTTGATCGCAAAAAAGGAGGAACCGGCGTGACTCAAGGTAAGACCAGTTTTCAATTGCTGGACGGTGGACTTCTCTCCAGATCAACATTGTCGACAGCTCGGTCGGTACGACCACCAACGGACTCTCTCGACCTCTGCGGGTTGAAGCCTTGCGAAGGCGAGTTAACGGCCGCGTTCAAAGCGACTGAAAACCGGTTGAGTAAACTCCTGGAAGATCGGAACCGTATCGGCCGAGACCTGCATGACTCCGTGCTGCAATCGTTGTATGCCATTGGATTGAACATTGAAGCGGTTCGGCGGACCAGGAGCAATCAGACAGTGGAAGGGAAAGAGGCCGACGACCGGATGGTCGACCAGATCAATCAACTGATTCATGAAGTCCGTGGGATGATTCGAGAGATAGAGTCGGGGAGTGTCCAGGAGTTTGACTTGTCGTCGGAGCTCTCCGCGTTATGTACAACCTACGAGCAAACTGGGCGGTTATCGGTAAAACTGAATATCCAGCGTGGCCCCATGGATGTACTGACGCACGAGGAAGAGCGAGAAATCCTGAATATCGTGCGAGAGGCGCTCAGCAACTGCGCACGCCACGCCAACGCAACCCGGGCGGTCATCTCGATCCGCATGCGAGACGCGAGAATTCGGGTGAGCATCCTGGACAATGGCATCGGATTTTCATCGGCTGGGCAGCCGCGAGGATACGGGCTTGCTAACATGGAGGCTCGAGCGAAGCGACTCGGTGGGTTCTTGCGGGTTCAGTCCAAGACAGGAGAAGGGACGCAAGTCATCGCAGAGTTTTCTTTGGAACCTGAGTTGACATCCATATGAAAGCATCACCGACCAATATCATTCTTATTGACGACCATGAGATGGTTCGTCGTGGGTTGCGTGCGCTGCTTCAGCTCGAACCGGATATGGCGATCGTCGAGGAGGCCGCGACCGTGGCGGACGGTGTCGCTGCCGTTGAGCGTCTGGCTCCTCAAATGGTGTTACTCGACGTAAAACTTCCGGACGCTTCGCTGACCGAAGCCTGTCGACGACTGCTGACTGTGGCGCCGAAGCTTCGGATCCTCGTCCTGACTAGTTACGCCGAAGATTCCACGGTGATGGCTGCCGTCCAAAACGGGGCCCATGGCTACGTCCTCAAGGATATCCGAATGGATGAGCTGCTTCGTGCCATTCGTACGGTCGCCAGCGGCCAGGGGTACCTTGACCCGCGAGTCACCCAGCAAGCCCTGCGTTGGATTCGGACCAGTTCACACCTTGGAGTGACCTCTCATGGGACTTCTCGACTTTCTCCGCAAGAACGCTTAATCCTGCCGCTTCTGGCTGAAGGAAAAACGAACAAGGAGATCGCCGTCCAGCTTCGTTTGAGCGACAAAACGGTGAAGAACTACCTGGCAAATATCTTTGACAAGCTTCATGTCAAGCGTCGGACAGAAGCCGTTGCCTGGTTCATGAAGGAAGCCCAGGTACCCGGTGGTGCGAGAAGTCAAAGTTTCTAGTAGGCTGCGAAAAAATTGTTCGATGTCGTCAGACGGCCAGAAATTTCCATCTGGCGAAGAGGTCAGGCATAGCCCCTTTTCATCGGACTACCCATCGCCTGTGTGAACAGGTGTTTATCCAGGCGGTACGTTGAGCTTCTGAGCCCGCTTCGCCGACTTTGCGAGGCGAGCGATGCAAGAACGCCGCTGGCGGACTTTTTCAGCAAGCTGCTTAGGCCCGCAGGTCTTCTCCCCCTCTGCCCCCGACACCCCCTCTGGCATTGGAAGCCTCATAGGCTCTATACTATAGTTTAGGTTGATGTTTTAAGTTTGACCTACCTGCGATGCGTCACGGACTAATCCAGTCGTTTCATCTGACAGGGCACCAGAGCTCTTCCCTATGAGGACGCCGCTGGATACCGATCGCTCAATGTCCACCGAACTGGTCGATCTCTGCCGCCAAGTTCTTGAATTGCAGCAGGCATTGGCTCAGGTGGAACACACCTGTGGCTCAGAACACGCATCGGCGCTTAGCGCCGCCCAGGCAGGCACGTGGGAGTGGGACGGCCGTACGAATCGTGTCCTCTGGTCGCCGGAGACCGAGAAAATCTTCGGCATCCCGCCTGGTTCCTTTAACGGAACATATGAGAGATTCTTCGCGCTCGTGCATCCAGACGACCGTCAACGGCTACAGGCTGCCATTGCGAAGGCCGTTGAAGACCGCACCCCTTACAGAATCGAACATCGCATCATCCCACCGGAAGAATCT
>JACRQB010000153.1:0-3822 GCA_016222925.1 Nitrospirota bacterium
TCTATTCCATCCGCCGTTACGATAATCGAATGCGGCAACCCTTCAGGACCGGTGCTGGTCTTCCCCAGCGCCTGATCAGTTTTCTGACCACCCGTCCGCGACGTGGCAATCTTCTGGAGCTGTGCCTTCAACTTTTCCTTCGGCAGCGTGCCTCCCTTGAGCCGATTACACGCGTCAACGACCTCCTCGATATACAGCTCAAAAATATTCCGTCGCCGAAATTCGCTGGCCGCCCGTTCACGCCGACGAATAAAGAGCCCTAACCGCCTGCCGCACTCACGCAGCGCCAGGGTGATTTCTTTCTGGATCTCATCGTAGTCGGCAATCGCTTCCTTGGATTCGCTCGTAAACGGCACCCACACCGACGCCATATGCACGAAGATCACCATCGGCCCGCCGGGTAGCGCCCCACGAGACTGCGTCAAGCCATAGTTTTTCCAACTTGTGCTCAGGACCGCCTTGAACGTCGAACAGGCCGATTGCTGGTACAGCAGCGGCACCCGATTGGCATAGCGGATCACGCGAGCGAGCTCCGAGTCTTCTTCCTCATGCTCCCCTTCGGCCTTCGGCATGGCGGGTTGCTGTGGCTTATTGTGATCCCCCGGCCTGTTGCCATAGGCCAACCCTGCTTCAATGATAAAAGGATTGCCTCGATAGACCGCCGGTGGCCGACTGACTGCCGTGTAAAACTCACCTTTGATCTGCTTGTAGAGCCCTGAGAGGATCGCCTTCTCGCCGATCGGCGAAATGCAGTTGGTCGGCGGCGCCATGATCTTGGTTTCTTGTAACGTCTTATACAGTGTCTCCGCCACCGGCCCCTTCAACTCACGGGGCTTGGCATCGGGCGACACCTTCGCCGCCTTGCAAATCTCATCAGCCATCTGAGGAGACACCCGACAAAAATCGGTCGCTAGAAGGCCGGAAACCGAGTGGCTCTTCGTGTCCTGCAACATCTTGAGCAACATGCCGAACTCGATGCCGTACGGATGAGGCTTGATCTCACGCGGCTGCGGCGGCAGCTCATGGTACGTGCGCGGATATTCCTTCGTTTCCTTTTCGGGCGTGTGATAGATCAGCCTGACGTGCGGATTGGCGATCGAGGTCTGCTCCAGCCATTCATCGACCGATGCGCGGCCTTTCTGATACTTGCCTTCGACTTCCAGCGTAACCTGCGTGCCTCGTGGTTGTTCCCAGTCGATCTGTTTGTTCTCGTGGACCAGCGGCTCGTTCTTCTTCGTGTCGATCTGGACTTCGAAAAAATGCGCAGCGGCTTTCGGACCGATCCGTGAAATAATCTTGACCGGCTTGCCGGTCGTCAGTTGTCCATACATTCCTGCGGCGGAAATGCCAATCCCCTGTTGTCCACGGCTCATCCGCAACCGATGGAACTTGGACCCATAGAGCAGCTTCGCAAAAATTCGTGGAATCTGCTGGCGAACGATGCCGGGGCCATTATCCGTCACCGTGACACGAAATCGACTCGCTTGGCTGGGTGTCACCGGCTCCCCGTTCGACACCACCTCCAGCTTGACCGTGACATCCGGGAGAATCCCCGCCTCTTCACAGGCATCGAGCGCGTTATCGACCGCCTCCTTGACGCAGGTCAGCAGCGCCTTGCGTGGATTGTCGAAGCCGAGCAGGTGCCGGTTCTTCGTGAAAAACTCCGAGACGGAGATTTCCCGCTGACGCGCCCCCATCTCAACCGCAGTCACCCGTTCCACCGGCTTGGCGGCAGCTTTCGTCTTTGCGGCTGGTTCGTGGTGTGATCGAGGAGCGGAAGATTTCGACTCAGGACCTGACGCGGACTCTTTCTTTTGTGCCATTCACCCTCTCATGAAACAAACATTCATTGTTTGGTACCACAAAACTTTCGCGGATACAATGGACCAGATGGCAAGTGGCAGGAACGAAAACAGACCTGTGTGCAGAACAAAACTCCCTAGCGGGTCACGGAAGGATCTCGCAGATAGTGCGCCGGCTCCATGGTCTCTACAGACCAGACCAGGATTTTTCGGTCGAGGGTGGCCACGATCAAATGTTTGCCGTCGCTCGTCCAGTGGAGGTCATACGGGGTTTTGACATGAAACGTCTTTCGTTTTGCCTGAGCCGAGAGATCCCACACTGAAACATGCTCTCCGACTCGAGTGGCAGCCCATCGATGCCCTGGATCGACGGCTATCGATGTTCCTAACGCCACCGGCGGCCCATGATCAATTTCCGTATCTCGGTTGGTGAAAGTATCCAAGCTTGCGAAGACTCCCTTGCCCTTGGTGTCCCACACGGCAAGAGTCAAGGCGTTCGGATCACTGGAGCGAGTGGTCGTCCAGACAAACGGGTGTTTCCATCCAAGGCCGGACCAGGCGTCCGGAAACCCGGCAGGCTTCCCAACTTCGCGCCAGGTCGTAATATCCCAGACGACGCGACCGGACTGTGATGTTGTCACGAGAAACGAACTTCCATCCAGGAAGCTCAGAGCATCGACGACTTCTCCCTGCACGGCTCGTTTTTTTGCGCAGCCCTTTTCACCGCAGGCCGGGGAAAGGCTGGTTTGTACAAGCTCTTTCACGACCGTTCGGGTCACGAGATCCACGACAGGAACGTTCGGCCGTCCCCCTGCGACGACAAGCAATCGATTGCCAGGAAGGAATTGCAGGGCGTTGATCCGACCTTGCCCGCTTGAATAGGGCGGGAATTCACGCCAGGTCTGGGTTTCCCACAAGCGTATGTCCCCCTGCGTTGTGCCCACAGCCAGGATTGCGCCATCGGCGCTGAACGCCAGCGCATTGGCCGGAGCAGACAGTACCAGTTGACGCAAGAGCGTTCCCTGCCCCGGATCCCATATTTTCAGCAGCCCATCGTCGCTGCTCGATACAAGCAGATTTGCACTGGGCGAGGTCGCCACTGCGCGCAAGGCCAGTGCATGGACGAATGCCGGGACAGCAGGTGTCGTCGTAATAAATGTTGGTGGGGTCGATCGTTTCACCAATACCTTGGCCTGCGGTTGGCCTGGATCCAGCACCAATTCCGGGGAACGTGAGGAAACATCCCAGATCGAGATCTTCCCATCCACATCGGGGTTGAGGCCTCCCTGCATCCCGACTACGATCTTCGAACCAGTCGGTGACCATTTGAGCAACGACACGTGGGGGCCCATGTTGCGGCAATCCTCTCCGCACAAGTCCGGCAACATCGTACCAGTGTGTAGATCCCAGATCTGTAAGGTATGGAGATGCTCCGGTTGCCCGACCAGGAGATCGGCATCGGCAGCAATGTCGACGGCACGAAGCTGTGTCGGTGTGGGCATACCGCGCCCTGGAGCTGCATAGGTGAACTCGGTCAAGGTGACCAGCTCGCCCGTATCAGCATTGAACAGCGCATAGCTCCATTCCCCGTTGGCTGCTACCAAACGGTGGCCGTCCCGCGAGAAGGCCTCGGGAGTGAGAGGGCCCTGTGCCCCTTCAGCACCCGCCAACGTGGCGCGTGTGGCTATGGACGCCTCCACTGGGTCGATCAGGAGAATCGTCTTGCCCACACTCGCCGCCAAACGAGAACTGTCGGGTGCAAAGATCAGATCACGTGGCTTTCCTCCCTCAATGACAAGATCGCGGATGGTTGTGCCGGTGAGGTGATGCAGATGAATGGTGTGGCCTTGCGCAATCGCCAACAGCTTTGTATCGGGCGAGGCGGCCACCGAGGGGGCGTCTCTCTTCACCTCCAGCGCGATATGTTTGAGCGGCACCAGCTTTTTCCCGAGCTGCCAGACGGACACGGCCTCGTTCCCGTGACGGAGAATCATCCGATCCGTCTCACTCGAATAGGCCA
>JACRQB010000153.1:3876-9361 GCA_016222925.1 Nitrospirota bacterium
GAGCAGCCGTCCATCCTCAGAGAATGCAGTCATAGTTTTGGCAAGGGAACCCGCCGCATCCTGGATTGAGGCGCTGGCAAGGAAGAAGACAGCCAGCAGTAGGGTCCTCACACTCTTCCTAGACGGTTTCCAACGATTCATGGTCTTCGTTTCATTCATCCGATTGATGGCGCGAGCGAGACACACTGGTTGCCCGCTCCTTGGCCCTGCGTGTAGCGTGTGAGACAACACCGTCTTCCAACTGTGAAGCAGTTTCTGAGCGACCTCGAGTCGCCGGTAAGACATCGACAACGTGATCAAGGCCCTGTTCATCCTTCCATCGCTGAACGGGAGCCTTGGCCTTCATCTGGGTACTGTCGAAGATGTGCCATGAACTCGTCAACAGAGCCTGGCTCGGACTCAACCCTTCCATGGGCCGTTGGATAGGAACTTCTTCGTGTGCGGGAGAAGGGACTATTGGACCGGGTACGGGCTCAACCTCTGCTTGGGGGTGCCCAGGAGGGGTCGGTCGAACTGTAGTCTTCTTCGGTACTGCGGCTCGAGGAGCTGGCACCGTAAACGTCGCGGACTTTTTCTTGGTCATGGGAGGTGGCGTATCGGTAATATGAAACAAAGGGGAGGTTAGGAGATCGAGGAGAGAGATGGAGCGAACATTTAGGGTGGGAGGAGCACGCACCTAACCGAGGACGATTAGGTACGGCGGAGATCTTGGGAGGAGTTTAGGCTTCCCAGTACAAGCTGGTCCTGCACACCGTCCTCTCGCTCGACCCCCTGATGAACCATATTCCCTCGGGGCGTTAACTCCCCCCACAAGGCTACGATAGGCTTCACGGTGCAGTCAGTCAAGAGGCATGGTGAAATCAGCGCCTTGACCTTGATCATATAGCGATTGCCTCTGCCGGATGGTATCTTGATGTTGAGATTTTCATGAAGTTCCACATCATCTATATCACCAGGGAGAACCATTGCCTATGGCAACCGCGTTGACCAGTGAGAATGTTCAAGAAGCGTGGTCGGCGCTGGTGCAGGATGTTCGCACAGCCGTGCTGCTGACCCTGCGAAATGGACGACCGTTTGGATCGCACGTGCCCTATGTGTTTGGGGCGGACTGGACGCGCGCGTACCTTCACCTCAGCAGGCTGGCATTGCATACTCAACATTTGATGACGGATCCCCGTGTATCACTGTTCATCGCCGAGCCGGACGGACCCGGGAAAAACCCACTCGCATTGAAAAGAGTGAATCTCCAGGGTGAGGCAATGATACTACCCCCCGATGCGCCGTCTTACGACGATATCAGGGAACAGTACCTGGCACGGTTTCCTCACGCTGAGATGATGTTTGGCTTTGGTGACTTTGCGCTGTGGGAAATGCGACTCGAAGACGCCCACTTCGTCCTCGGGTTTGGGCAAGCCTTCGTTTCGACTACCACTACCCCAGCCAGATGGGTGCATCAGAAAGTGAATCGGATGGCTCCGGGGAAAGGCTGACCGACGGAAAAGCAACCTTCGCCAACATACAGGCCCATCAACCTATCGCCTGACACCTGTACAAAATCCAGCAGGTACGCAACACCCTGTCAAACCGTCGTCACACCAGTTGTGCAAATTTGGATGGCAGTTCTCGCGCGCACCCTCGATTTACCCAAATCATAGATCGGGCAATGATCCCCTACCTCAAACACCCGTGCCGATAAATGATCTTCGGCAAAACCAGGGTTTCCCCTGCGTAAGAGGAATGGAGGAATTGACTCCAGCTCTATTACATGTAGTCGCCTGACTAGATTAGCCGGCGCTATAGCCGCCGTTAAAACTGAGAACAGGATGGTTCGTTTGCCCGATCTATCTCATCGTCTGACGCAACTTGTCACAGTCATGATGTGTGTGTCGGCTGTCTGGTTTTCTACATCCTGTAACGCGACAAATCGGAATGTGACAGAACCACATACCTTAGCACCACCTACGAAACCTGCTGCAAAACGGTTCGCCCCCTATGAAGTGTTGGTCAAGTTCAAGAGCGGAATTTCACAAGAGCGGATTGTGTCTCTCCTAAAGGAGAGTCGAACCGACGTGATAGCTGAAATCCAACAAGGACGCCTCTATCACATCAGGATCCTGGACGATCGGTCGGTTGAATCTACGATCACCCAACTCACGTCATATCCGGAGGTCGAGTATGCAGAGCCCAATTATCGGTACGAAACGCAGAAGTAGCATGAAGAAAATTGCGCTCTGTTGGGTCGGAGCCATCATAGGCATCGCAACAGCCGTGGTCGCATGGTCAGAACTCATGTCCGGAGATCGCTTGGTGTATGCGAAACAGAAACAGAGGGCCGGTGGAATGACGACGTTATCAGGAGACGTGCGACGCCCTGCGCACTATGTCCCAGGAGAGGTGCTCGTCAAATTCAGGGATGAAGCATCTTCATCCAGAATCACGTCGCTGAATGTCGATATGGGAGCCAAAGAACTCAGCGCACTATCGATGAATGCCGCGGGGGTTCACCAGTATAAATTGGACGGTGCGTTGTCGGTGGAGGAAGCGGTATTGAAGTACCGAGGTAACCCCGCGGTTGAGTATGCAGAGCCCAACTATCTCTACTCGCTGCAAGCCATTCCCACTGATGCTCAGTTCGGCACATTATGGGGTCTCCATAACACAGGTCAAGCTGTGAACGGAACAGCAGGAAGGGCAGATGCCGACATTGATGCCCCTGAAGCCTGGGATATCAGCACGGGAAGCTCAAATGTGACGATCGCCGTCATTGACTCGGGCATTGCCTACGACCATCCGGATCTTGCACCCAATATCTGGAGGAATCCGGGAGAGATTGCTGGGGATGGCGTTGATAACGATAATAATGGATTGGTCGACGATGTGCATGGGTGGGATTTTCTCATGAACGATAACGACCCCATGGACCCCGTCGATCTCAATCCCGGAGGGAACGGGGGACACGGCACTCACGTCGCAGGCACCATCGCGGGAGCCGGAAATAATGGAACCGGAATCACAGGGGTCATGTGGACCGCGAGGCTGATGGCTCTGAAAGCCGGAGGGGTCGACCGATCCTTATCCACCACCGGCATTATCAGCGCGATCGACTATGCCATCAAAAAAGGCGCACGCGTGATTAACGCGAGCTTCATCGGGCCTGAGTGTAGCCTGGTCTTCTATGATGCCGTGCGGGCCGCGAATGACGCAGGTGTCCTATTTGTTGCAGCGGCAGGCAACGGTGGGGATGATGGGATCGGCGATGATAACGACAGTACGCCGAACTTTCCCTCAAATTTCAGTGCGCCGTCAGTGTGTGCCGGGCAACAGACGGCCGCGCTGGCGAACGTGATCGCGGTCGCAGCGACAGATCAAAATGATCAATTGACGACCTTTACTAATTTCGGAGCCACGACCGTCCAAGTGGCCGCGCCGGGAATCGGGATCAACAGCACAAGGCCTACCTACAGGACAGAGAGGGTGCCGACTGGACAGCCGCGTTCGCCTGCAAACCGAGCTTGATACCGACGGCGTGCTTATGGAAACCTCACCTAATAATGGGGCCAGTTGGCAGATCATTAATGGAACCTCAGGGAGCAGCAACGGCCAATTCGTTCCGTTCACCTGGGGGGACGTCGCGGATGGCGCGGCTGATTCCCGGTTTCGTTTTCGATTCATCTCGAACGCAAGCCAAGTCTTCGATGGCGTGTATCTAGACAATATCCGCATCGTCTGCGTGGCAGGTCGTCCGTCGGCAACCACCGACTACCAGTTTTTCCAGGGCCTCATGTGGCAGGGCTCGCTGGATTGTTGCTCTCCGTAAATCCCACCCTCACCGTAGCCCAGCTCAGAAACGCGATCCTGAGCACAGTCGATCGGAAAGCATCCTTGAGCGGGAAAGTGTCGTCCGGTGGACGTATCAATGCCCGGGCCGCATTGGCCAGCCTGCTGCAAAATTCTACCGTCACCGTCAACAAGGCCGGTTCCGGCACCGGGACGGTTACGTCCAATCCTGCCGGAATTGACTGTCGAGCAACATGCAATGGGCAGTTCCCCCAAGGCAGCACTGTCAACCTCGCCGCAACACCTGACCCTGGGTCTGTCTTCGCAGGATGGAGTGGAGATTGTACGGGAACCGGCCCCTGCTCTCTCACCCAGAATGCCACGGTCACTGCGACCTTCAACATTGCGCCACCTCCACCAGCCGCGAGCGAAGGCGGAGGAGGCTGTACGATAGCCCCAGGCGCAACTGGAGACATCCTGCTGCCGACCATGTTCCTTATGTCTTTGGCTGTCTTGTTGTGGAGAATGAGACGCCGATGAGACTGAATTTCGGAACGCAAGGAATGTCATCACGGCGAAACCTGGGCCCCGACCATGCAGTCGAGGTGCAGGGTGTTCCTTCTGATGAACTCCCTCTACCAAGTCGCTCAGCACAAGTACGGGCCCTAGTTGGACTTCAACTTGATCGCCCCTTTCATCGGGATTCAGCATTTCTCTGGTTGGCGGCTCTTGGCCCAATAATATGGCTGGCCATGATCTGGTTCCTTGCATTTCAACCACTACCTTGGCATGTCATATGGTCAGCGGCATTTCTCTCCGTCGCCCTGTGGCAACCGCTGTTCGAAGAATTGCTGTTCCGTGGCGTCATCCAGGGGCAGTTACTGCAAACCGCATGGGGACGGAAAACATGGATTGGCCTATCTATGTCCAACCTCGTGGTGTCTCTGCTATTCATGTCGGCCCATCTGGCCGGCCATTCCCTGTCCTGGGCCTTGCTCGTGTTTATCCCTTCCCTTTGTTTCGGCTTCGTACGAGATCGCTTTGGCTCTGTATATCCTGCCATTGTTCTGCATGCCTTCTATAATGCCGGGTACGTTCTCCTCACCGGTGGTGCCACTTTTCTCAACTCCAGATAAAGAGTGCCACCTTTGGCCTCCCTCGGGGAGCCAGTATCAGACGTACATTGGATGGACCGTCAACGAAAGGAATGGAATCAGTCCGCTTTCGCATTGCCTCCTGGCGGGATAAAGACCTCGTTCAGATCGCTGAAGGACCCTCCGGGAGTCGGTCCACCACTGATCACATAAATGCGCCCTTGTATGACTGCCGATCCCAAGCCGTGACGGGCTGTCGGCATCGGGGTCAGTCGCTGCCAGATATCACGCGCCGGATCATACGCTTCGTTCTCATTGAACATACCAGCGGCCCCTTCGCCGCCGATCACGTAAATCTTGCCTTCGGCCACAGCGGCCGTCATGCCGCTCCGCGCAGTCGGCAGATCCGCGACGCGCGTCCAGCGATCAGTGAGCGGATCATACCGTTCCACAACGGCAAGATTCCGAGAATAGTCGCCATCGATACGCCCGCCGATTGCATAAATCTTCCCGGCGACCGTCGCGGCAGCAAGGTGATCGCGAGGGGTCGGCAGAGACGCACCTGTTGTCCAGACGTTGCGCGCGGGATCATACACTTCGACCGCCGAGGTGTT
>JACRQB010000154.1 GCA_016222925.1 Nitrospirota bacterium
CATCTTCAGATAGATTCGTTCCGCGCTATGGACGGACACTCCGCCGCTCAGCAGGCGTTTCACATTCTCACGAACATCTTGATGATAGTCCGGATGGATAAACTCAAACGTCGACCGGTCAAGAATTTCCTGAGCAGTGCTTGCTCCCATGAGGACGGCGCCCGTGGGGTTGACGTAAACTGTGCGTCCTTCACTGAAGACGAAGACACCCGACGGTGAAAGCTCGACCAACGTCCTGTACCATTCTTCACTCTCCCGTACCGACTCTTCCATCCTCTTGCGATCAGTAATATCGGTGTGTGATCCGAGGAGGCGAATCTGTCGGCCATCTGGCTCTGTGACAAATGAGGCTCGTGCTTCAATCCATCGATACTCCCCCTCCTTGTGCTTCAGCCGAAATTCCTGTCGATAGTCTCTCTCACCACTCGACACGTAGTCTCGTACGTAGGCAATGGCCGCATCACGATCCTCTGGGTGCAGAAGTGTTGTCCAGGCCTCAAAAGAATCTCCAATCTCCGCCGGCTCATATCCCAGCTGGTATTTCCATTCCTCGGAAAAGACCACTTCGTCCGTTTCCGTATTCCAGTCCCAGAGTCCAGTCCTTGACGCACGGAGAGCCTGTCGGAACTTTTCTTGCGAAGTCCGTAGCATCGCCTCCGCGCGCTTCCGCTCGGTAATGTCCAAGGCTGCCCCGGACATACGAAGGGGTTGACCGCCGCTATCACGCACGACCTCGCCACAACAATGAATCGTCCGGACGTCGCCATCGGGGCGGACGATTCGGCATTCCATGTCATAGGCTGCAGCCCCTGCCAACGCGTCATCGATCGAGGCCAGCACCCGATCATGATCGTCCGGCAGTACCGCCGACACAAAGCTGTCGAAGGTGATCGCTCGCGCTCGAGGTTCATAGCCGAAGATCCGGTAGAGTTCATCGGACCATTCCACCTCGCCACTTGCGATGTCCCAATTCCAACTCCCCAGGTGAGCAAGAGCTTGTGCGACCTCGAGGTGACGAGTCTGTTCGTGCAGCACTCGGTCACGCTCGGCAAGCTCACGTGCGAGATCGGCGACCTGCCTGCGCAGCAGATCCAATTCAGGACGGTGACTTGTAGAACTCATGATGAGGCTCCTTGCCGCGCGACGCCGACAGTACCTCAACAGCCGGCTCAACTCACAGGAGCGACCATGTCACGTGGCGAATGATGAATGATGATGACGGCCCAGCGCACTGCTTCCTAAGATAAAGACCTCAGGAGAGGGCTAGTGTCCTACGAGAATAGGCGAAAGTCTAGATCCAAATGGCCCGGAGCCTCTACCCGAAAATGAGGCGAGGCCGCATCGATTATGTATGATGGTGCCGAAGGCGGGACTTGAACCCGCACGGCTTTCGCCACACGCCCCTCAAACGTGCGTGTCTGCCATTCCACCACTTCGGCACTCAGCAGGATGTTGAAACGAAGTCAATCAACCGGACGTTCGGTAGAATCGGCATCTCATTGTCCTAGGTCGCTCTTTCATGACGCGAACAGACGAACAAGGCCTCTCCTCCTCCATTGCAGCGTTTTTTGATGTCGACAATACCATTTTGCCTGGTGAAGCGAGTGAAATGAGATTTTTCCGCTGGCTGTGGCGACGCGGTATCGTCGGGTGGCCTGAAGCTCGTGAGAGCGTGTCGTGGCTCCTGCGACATTTCCCGGCATTGTCGCTGCACCCGCTCCGCAAGCGGAAGCTGTACCTGGCCGGGAAACCTTCGCAAGTGATTCAACCGTTGGGCGAAGAGTTTTGTCGCGAGGAACTCTGTCCTCGTGTCTCCCCCGCCGCGATGCGGATGCTCGACGAGCATCGCCGCGCCGGCCACGCCATCATTTTCGTGACAGGGTCCATCGATTTTCTGATCGCCCCCGTCGCGGACGCACTTCGAGCTGATCGTTGCTTTGCCACTCGATTGGAGCAGCAAAATGGACTCTATACCGGGTTCCTTGTGCCTCCGCTGCCATATGGGGAGGGGAAACGCCAACTCATTGACCAGTTGATCCATGAACTGACGCTGGATCTCTCCCAATGCTACGCGTACGGGGATAGCCCGGGTGATTTTGACTTGCTCCGTGCCGTAGGGCATCCGACGGTGGTGAACCCAATTCGCGGCATGGCCTCCATCGCCCGACAGCAGAACTGGCCGATCGTCAAATGGCGATGAGTGACTCCTGGTGATCGAATCAACCGCCTCCTCGGCGAATCATCCAATCGACGATTCAGTTAGTCCACACACGGCTCATGCGCGTCACTGAAATTTTCCATAGCGTTCAAGGCGAGTCGACCTTTGCCGGCCTCCCTTGCGTATTCGTACGTCTGACCGGTTGCCCGCTGCGATGCACCTGGTGTGACACGGATTATGCGTTCTTTGGCGGAACGGACCGGTCCATCGATGACATTCTCGACACAGTGCGATCCTATGGTTGTCAGTTGGTGGAGGTGACGGGAGGTGAACCGTTAGCGCAACCGGATAGCAACACGCTGCTTCGTCGATTGTGCCATGAAGGATTCACAGTCCTCCTTGAAACGAGCGGAGCAGTGGATACCGCCATCGTCGATCCATCGGTCCGTATTATCTTGGACGTGAAATGTCCGGGAAGCGGCATGACTGAACGGATGCACTGGCCCAATGTTGAACGATTGCGCCCACAGGATGAAGCAAAATTCGTCATGCAGGACCGGAGTGATTACGAATGGGCGAAAAGTATTCTGGATCGCTTCCAGTTGACCGATCGTTGCGCGGTTCACTTTAGTCCGGTATTTGGTGCGCTGGATCCACAGCGGTTGGCTGAATGGCTCTTGGCAGATCGATTACCGATTCGCCTTCAGTTGCAACTCCACAAGCACATCTGGGCACCCAATATACGGGGAGTGTGAAGAATACCGCCGTCGAGCAAGATGAAGAAGTCCCGATGACAACCAACAATCGGCTGATGCTGCTTGCCCATTGATACATCAAAAGGAGAATCGAATGCCCATTCTGCGAGTTCACGCGAAACAAGGACACGTCGACACTGAGACCACAGACGCGCTGGTCCTCATGCTGTGTGAAGGGGAGGGACTGCCGAAGGAAAATGGGGCGATTCTAGATAGAGCGCTCGGTGGAGCCCTCCGTGATCTTCTACAGTCAAAGGAGTTCGATGGAAAGGCCGGTGAGGTGGTTTTGTTTCATACACACGGGAAAATTCCGGCGAAGCGATTGATTCTTGTCGGGCTTGGGAAAAAGCATGACCTGGGGTTGGATCAGATCCGACAGGCGATGGGGCATGCCGTCAAACGGGTTCGCCAAGCCAAATCCGGTGCCTTTGCGGTGGCGCTGCCGAGTATCGTGCCGCATGGGGCGTCGCCGATCGACGTTGGCCAGACTATGACTGAAGGAGCGATCTTAGGAAGTTATCAGTTCACGACCTATCGCAGCGACGCCCCGACGGGTAAGGGAGTGACGGCGATGACGGTTCTTGCTCCGCAGAAAGATCAACTGCGCCAGTTGTCGGAAGGGATTCGTCGCGGTGTCGCAACCGCTGAAGCGACAGTCTACGTTCGGGATCTCTGTAACCATCCATCTAATGTGATGACACCGACCAGGATCGCCAGTGAGGCAAAAACCGTGGCGAAGGAAGTCGGCGTGAATCTCAAGATCCTCGAACAAAAAGAGATGCAACAACTCGGCATGGGTGCGCTACTGGGGGTCGCGAAAGGCAGCCACGAACCGCCGAAGTTCATTATTCTCCAATACCATGGAGCCAAGAACAAAAACGACCGCCCGGTCGTGCTCGTCGGCAAGACGATCACCTTCGACACGGGTGGGATCTCGCTCAAACCGGCTGAGAATATGGAACAAATGAAGGCCGACATGACCGGTGGAGCTGAGGTATTAGCTACGATGCGGGCAGCAGCTCGTCTGAAGCTACCCCTTAATCTCGTCAGCATCCTCCCGGCAGCGGAAAACATGCCCGGGGGGCGGGCGATGCGACCTGGTGACGTGGTCAAGACCCTTTCTGGCAAAACCGTGGAGGTGCAGAATACGGACGCCGAGGGCCGCCTGATCCTATCCGACGGCCTTACCTATGCGACACGATTCAAGCCGGCCGCGCTCATCGACATTGCCACGCTGACGGGAGCGTGTGTCGTCGCGCTGGGTCAGTTCGCGATCGGCATGTTCGGCACCGATGCCACGTTGAAAGATGCGGTTCACAAGGCCGGCCTTCGAGCAGGCGAGCGGGTATGGGAAATGCCGTTGTGGGACGAATATTTCGAGCAACTGCGCAGCGACGTGGCCGACATGCGGAACATCGGCGGACGTGGGGGTGGCATGATCACGGCGGCTCTCTTCTTAAGCAAGTTCGTCGGCGACGCCCCCTGGGTGCATCTCGACATCGCCAGCACCGATTGGAGCGAGCGGGAACGGGCGTATATCCCCAAAGGCCCAACCGGCATCGGGACCAGACTGTTGATCCAGTTCCTCATCAATCGCTCACTGTAGGGATAAGAGAAAGACGGTTCGACGATGTCGTACGACCAGATTGGCCAACTCTTCATGATAGGGTTTGATGGCACCACCGTGTCGGCTGACCTCGCCTCCTTCATCCGGGAATATAAGCCCGGCGGGATCATCCTGTTTTCGAGAAATCTCGAATCGATCGTACAGATTGCGGAATTGACGAGCGATCTTCAACGCTGCAGTCCACACTCCCCCCTCCTGATCTCTATCGACCAAGAAGGCGGACGGGTTTCACGGTTGCCGAAAGACTTTACAATTTTCCCACCGTGCGGAGTCCTTGGGCAATGCCGTTCCTCGGAACTGGCCTACGCTGCGGCAGCCACGACTGCAACAGAGATCAAGGCTGTCGGCATCAACATGAATATGTCTCCGGTGCTCGATGTGAACAGCAACCCCGCCAATCCGGTGATCGGTGATCGAGCCTTCGGCACAACGCCTGACCTCGTGGCTGAATTGGGGCTGGCCACGGTGGGAGGTCTTCAGGACAATCGTGTCGTGGCTTGCGGGAAGCATTTTCCTGGTCATGGCGACACCAACTCGGACTCGCACAAGGAGTTGCCCATCGTCACGGCGCCGCGCGAACGATTGGAGCATATTGAGTTTCCTCCATTCCGGCGAGCGGTGGCGAACGGCGTGGCAACGATGATGACGGCCCACGTGCTGTATCAGGCGCTGGATGAAAAACGGCCGGCAACCCTGTCCCCGACGATCATCGGGAGATTTCTTCGTGAGGAGTTGCACTACGACGGTGTCGTATTAACAGACGATCTCGAGATGCATGCCATCATTGATCATTATGGCATCGGCGACGCGACAATCCAGGCCATCCATGCCGGTTGCGACATGCCGTTGATCTGTAAAGACCGCAACCGCGTCATAGCCGCGATGAATGCCGTTGACAAAGCCGTGGCAGACGGGGATATCTCGGCCGGACGGTTGGCCCAGTCCCTCGCGCGTATCCGTCGCGTGAAAGAGCGTTTTCTGCTTCCCTATCGCCCCGTGATGATTTCAGATGCCAAACTGGTGGTGGGGTGCCGAAGCCACAAAGCGCTCTTGCGCTCCATCGACCGGACACGAGAACGAGTCGCGAAAGCCGACCTATGACCTTTGCCTTCATTCTTTTCAAAATAGTAGAGTGAACAACTTTATGCAGTATCTCTCAGGAGAATTCCCTGAGTTACACAGGGATGGAAGACCTCCCCTCACTGAAGTGAGGAAGCGAAACCTCTGTCTCTCTACCGAATACCTTGCCCTCCTCTCATCGCTTGTGGCATCATGAACGTTCCTTTGGAGGGCCTTATGGCCTCATTGCTCGAGTACGTTGGATCTGTCCATATTTTTCTTGGGCCCTACCGGGGTAATCCGATCGCGATCTATTTGCGGCGGACGGAATCTGGCTGCCAGATCGGCCCGAAAGTCTATCCTTGGAACAATGTCATGGGCCTTGGTGAAACGCCGAATAAGGCCGCTGCTGATTTCGAGGAAAAATGGAAGACAAAGGGCTTAACGCCAAACATGTACTCGGGTCCAGCCTGGGAAGGAGGTATTAAGCCAGAAAGACCAGCGCCACCCAAACCAGCTGCCCCCCCACCTAAACCGGCCACTCCGCCCAAGCCCGCAACCGTTCCAGTAGAAACGACCCCTGAATCGGCTGTCCCACCTGCTCCCGTCACGAATACGGTTCCAACTGCCACAGTTCCCCTTGAAGCGACTTCTACCGCAGCACCCGCTTCCGCACCACAGCCCTCTGGAAAACCGGACTAGACTCCCTACTAGAGCCGTCCCTAACTCATCGCGACCGTGGATCACTATTGACGGCCAGTGCGGCTAGTTTGCTGTGTTTCATCCCATAAGCCGCATACACGAGAATGCCAATTACGGTCCATACCACAAAACGGATCCATGTTGCCGAAGGCAAACCAGCCATGAGGTATAGGCATGCCGCGATGCTCATGATGGGCACGAGAGGCATCAAGGGAAGACGAAAGGGCCGTGGCAGATCCGGCTTTGCGTACCGGAGCAGCATGACCCCAAAGCTGACGAGGATAAAGGCAAAGAAGGTTCCGATGTTGGTCATATCGGCCGCTTCCCCGATCTGGAACAATGCCGCCAGGATCGCGACAACCACTCCGGTCAGAATCGTTGCCCGATGGGGCGTTCCAAACGTTGGATGAACCT
>JACRQB010000113.1 GCA_016222925.1 Nitrospirota bacterium
TGTCGTGGTATAGAGAATGCCGATGGAGACATCCAGCTTCATCCTGCCCCGTTCTTCAACCCAACCAGTAATCCAAACCGTCGCAAGACCGAACACAATGGCCAGCAACAATGGCGGCCAGCCCATCAAGTAGCCGAGTGTCACGCCCGCAAATGCAGCATGCGACGTCCCGGCGCCGACAAAGGCCAGTCCCCGTAGGACGACAAAGACGCCAATCACAGAGCAGAGCCCGCCGACCATCGCTGCGGCGAGGAGGGAGCGTTGCATGAAGTCGTAGGCGAGGAGATCCAACATTGTCTGAAGTCCATTCCTAATGGTGATGGTGGTAATCTTCGACGATGACGAGGTCTTTTTCTGTAATGACAAGATCTTTGCCGTAGACTTGGTGAAGAATCTCCGGCTTGAGGACTTCTGTGGGGGGGGCGGCGGCGAAGAGTCGGGTTTTGAGAAGCACCAATCGATCGACCCGTGAGCGAATCATATTTATGTCGTGTGTAATCAAGAGGACGGTCAATTTGAGTTCATCATGCAGCTGTTGCACGAGCTCGATGACATTGTGTTGAGCGGTAATATCCAGGCCGGTTGTCGGCTCATCCAATATTAAGACCTTGGGCTGTTGTGCCAGGGCTCTCGCAATAAAGACGCGCTGTTGTTGACCACCGGACAGTTGTCCAAGGGAATGATCCTTGTGAGAATCCATTCCCACCTGAGCCAGGGCGTCCTGCGCGATGTCACGATCCTTTCTCCCTGGACGCTTGAACAGGCCCAGCGCTCCGTAACGACCCATCATCACTGTTTCAAGGACTGTCACCGGAAAATTCCGATCGACGACCCCTTTCTGCGGGAGGTACCCGATCTTGGCGCGATGGTGGCAGCGGAGTTCGTCGCAGGCACAGTCGAAGATATGAAGATGTCCCTCCACGGGGGCAAGAAGCCCCAGTACGGCACGACACAGCGTCGTTTTGCCTGATCCGTTTGGGCCGATGATTCCAATGAACTCGCCCTCGTAGATAGTCAACGAAATGTCTTTGAGGGCGATGAGTCCGGGAAACCCGAAGGAGGCATGCTCAAAACGGATGATTGGCTCGCGGGGATCTGACACGGAATCCGAAGCTCCTTCCGGGGGTCGTCTGACCAAGGCTACGAGGTCGTTTCTAATGCGCCGGCCAATTGGAGCACATTATAGCGAAGCATGTCGAGGTAGGTCGCCGTTCCCTCCAAACCGCCTGGCATCGTGGTCAAGACGACGACGTGCGCCTTGGTTTCCCTCGCCAGTAGCTCCGGGAGGCGCTGACTGAGTTGAATCTCGGATACGATCACCTTGATATTCTCTCGTCTCATCTTCTGGATGAGAGCTTGCAGATGAAGGGCGGAGGGTTCTGTGCCGGACTGCATATGGATCGTGCCAACAATGTCGAGGCTGAATCGCTTTGCCAAATAGGGCCACGCTGGATGATGGGCGATGAATCGTCGGTCGGAGAGCCGCTGGGTACGCGCGGAGAGTTCCTTTTGCAACTGACCAAGCCGTTGAAGATAGGCCGCTTGATTGGTTCGGAATTCCGTTGTATGACTTGGGTCCACTTCAATGAGAGCGTCGGTAATGTGGCGCAGCATGATGGTGACATTTTCAGGGTCCAGCCAGACATGGGGATTCCCGGCTTTCCCGTCGTGATGTGTCCCTTCATGTGCATCCGTATCGTCGTGAATCAGCTCGACGCCGCGAGAGGTTGTAACCACACGTAACGATTGGCCACCTGCGTTCTTCACCAGCGATGAAACCCACACCTCAAGTCCCATGCCGATCTCCAATAACAGTCTGGCCTTCCGGACTGCGATCAGATCGGTGGGTTTTGGTGAGTAGGTATGCTCATTTTCATAGCCGTTCAACAACGATGTGACTCGTACATGGGGGCCACCGACCTGCTCTGCCAAATCCTTCAGAACCGGAATGGTGACCACAATCGGAATCGGGTCGCGAGTCTCTGTCACGGCGTCAAGGGGTGGAAGGAAGCCAGTTAGCAGAGCGAGGAAAAAGAAAGAAGATAATGTCCGTACATGAGTGAGAGGAAACATCGGCGGGGACGGTACCATCCGCGTATGACGGTGTCAACGACGGCATGAAACGACAGGATGCCAGGAGGACACCGTTCAAAAGAAACGCCCTCAGGATGTTCAAAAAATCCGTCCAGCAAGACCGCAGCGAGCGAAGAGGCGAAGCGTACTTTGGGCCGTACGTTGAGCCCTCTAAGCGATGCGAGAACGCCGCTGGCGGACTTTTTGAACATCCTGTTAGGCCCTGTCCATTCGCCTCCTTGACCGTACACGAAAGTTCGATTAGCGTAGTACGCTCATGAGCTGCTCAGCATTCAGGCGATTGTGAAAGGATACCGGAGATGAACGTTGTCGGATTGATGTCAGGAACTTCAGCCGACGGAGTCGATGCGGCGCTGGTGACCATTGTCCGCCAGAAAGCCGGTCTCAGAGTCGAGATGATCGCGTTTCATTCACTTTCCTATCCGCGTTCGCTGCAGCAACGCATTCTCTCTGCATCGGTGTCGGGAACGGTGACGGATATTTGCCACCTGAATGCGCTCTTAGGTGAATGGTTCGCCGATGCTGCCTTAGGAGTCATTCGGTCGGCTCAACTGTCGCCAGAGGACGTAGATCTCATCGGATCTCACGGCCAAACCGTGCATCACCTGCCGCATGGCATCAAAGATACCGGTGTCGGCGCCATACGGTCGACACTGCAAATCGCTGAGCCAGCCGTCATTGCCGAACGCACCGGGATTACCACGGTGGCTAATTTTCGGCCACGCGATATCGCGGCCGGCGGGCAGGGAGCGCCGTTGACCCCGGGGGTCCACGCGCTGCTGTTTCGGCATCCGCGCCGCGCGAGGCTGATCGTGAATCTTGGGGGCATCAGCAACGTGACCTATCTTCCCCGCGGATCAAGCTCTGCGGAACTCGCCGCCTTCGACACGGGCCCGGCAAATATGGTGCTCGATGGGCTCATGTCTCGTATCACGAATGGTCGGGCCTCGATGGACCGCGAAGGACGCTTGGCGGCCAAAGGCCAGGTTGATTCAAGATTGCTCGCCAAACTTCTCGCCCATCCGTATCTGTCTCAGGCGCCGCCAAAATCGACCGGTCGCGAAGCCTTCGGCACAAAGATGCTGGACGAATTGCTCAATTGGCAACAGACACGTCGGTTATCGGTTGAAGATCTTCTGGCCACCTGTAGTCGTTGGACTGCTGAAGCGGTCGGGACGGCCAGACGGTGGATCAAGGGGGGAATCGATGACGTGATTGTGGGAGGGGGCGGTGTCCGGAACCAGGCGATCATGGGACATTTAACGGATATCTTTGCTCCAGTGCCGGTCACATCCTTTGAGGCTCATGGCTGGGACAGTAAAGCGCTGGAATCGGTGGCATTTGCCGTCCTTGCGTATCAGACCATTATGGAACAGTGTGGAAACGTTCCCTCGGTTACGGGGGCGGCATCCCCACGGATATTAGGTTGCATCGTTCCAAGCGGCTCACAGTGGTATGAGCGGCTACGATCGCGCAAAGGCGGAAGCAAAACGAAATGAGACTTCTTCTGGTCGGTACGGTCATTATGGGGATCATCATGCTTTGGCGTTATCTGAGGAAGACACGACGGGGGAAGAAGCGGACAACGCCATTTGCCATTCCTTCCGGCGTTACCATCGGGCCTACCCGATTGCTCGAGGAAGAAGAAATCGCGTTGTATAGCCTCCTGCAAATGGCTGTCCAAGAGCGCTACCTTGTCTTTAGTCAGGTACCGCTCTGGTCCTTCATCGAGGTCGAAGCGGAGGCAACAGTGCGTTCCAATCTTCTGCGAGAAATTGCACTCAAACGAGTCGATTTTGTCTTGGTCCATCCTGGCTCATGTCGTGTCGAACATGTCGTCCAGATCGAACGTGAATCTTCACCACCTCATCAAGACGAACGGCAACGCATCATCGAGTCGGTGCTGAACGCAGCAGGGATCAAGCTGACAACGGTACAGCCGAAGAAAAGCCACACGCTGCCAGATCTGACCACTCGATTGGGGATCACTGCAGAGGAGTGACGAGTCGTATCAGGGTATTGGCCCACCACCCGGTCAAACATCAGTCGTGCCGTCTCATGATCCCTCAGTTTGGTGTACGTCTGGCCGAGCTTCAGCGTGGAAGCTGCCAACTTAGGGCTGAGTGGATAATTTGACACGACTTCATTGAACGACTTGAGCGCATCTCGATATCGTCCCATCCGATATTGACATTCCCCGATCCAATATTGTGCATTGGCGGCCAAGGCGGATTCGCTATGCAGTTCGATGAAGAGTTGGAAACCTGCCATGGCTGCTTTGTAGTCGCGGTGCTTAAATTCATCCATGATGCGATCATATAACCGGCGGGTCGTATCCTGCCGTTGAGTCGGAGCAGCTAGGGACTGGCCCACCGAGAAGAATATGCATAGGAGGATGAGAATTCCGAGACATTTCTGGAGCATAACAGGCCTCCATCTGTTCAAGCGGCAGTCAAGGGGCTTAGGCACGCAATCAGTATGCCAGGGCTCCTGCCATTCACGAATGCGAAACGTTTAAAAAACAGGATCTTGCGCAATCGAAGAAGCCAATCGTTTTGAGGGTTTTCCAGGGGCGTGTTAATGAAGACACAGTTTTGTACAATGTGGTTTCCTTGGCTCATTCAGTATTCATATTCAAAGGGCCTCCATGTCTCGTCAAGGCCGTAAGAACGAGACAAACCTTTCCGAGGAGAACATCGTGAGTGAAGAGCCCATTCCGACCAACCCCCTGGGCGGACGAACCTTGGTTGTCGATCCGACCGATCAGCGCTGGTATCCCACTCCAAGTACCGCGCTGAAGGATGCCGCTGAATCGGATCAGGTCTATGTCCGTCCTGGGATCTATGAGGATAAGCTTGTCGTCACCCAACGGCCGATACGGCTTGTCGGTGCCGGACGAGATAGTGTCCAAATCTTTTGCCGCCGCAGCGGGCCGCTGTATCTTCAAGAGGTACCGGAAGGGTGGATTACCGGCATCACGTTCCGCTATGTCGGCAGCGACCAGCATTCAGCGCTGAATATACTCAACTCCACATGCATCATCACGCAGTGCCGAGCGATGGAAGGGATTTTGTCGGGCGTGGTGTTGTATGGACCCGAATGTCGGGTCGCCTTCACCGACAACGAAGTGTGCCGTAATCGGGAGTCGGGTATTTTCGTGTTTGCCGGCGCTCAACCGCGGGTGGCCAATAATCGCTGTGTGGAGAATCACCATTTCGGCATCGCGGTCCGAGATCCGGGCAGCCGTCCGGAACTGGTGCGGAATCTGTGTGAAGACAACATGCTGAGCGGCATACTCATGTTCCAGCACGCCGAAGGGCTGATTGTCGATAATGTGTGTCGGAACAATCAGCACTGGGGCATCCTCCTGACACCTGATTCCCATCCCAACCCTGCTCCACCGGTGCTTCCTACGATGAATCGACTCGAACCGAATGGAATCGGTGTGTATTCAATCTCTGATCAACCGCTTGCTCAGATCGGTCGATAAGAGCAATCAGGAGTTGCCGAAGATCGATGATCGTTAACTGAAGCAGGTAGAGGAAGACGAAGCATCAGGAATGTGAAATTGAAAAGAACTTCCCCCTTGTTGTTTGGCTCGATACATTGCGGCGTCGGCATGCTTCAAGAGCTCATCAACTTCGTGATCATCGGTTGGGTAGACGGTAATCCCGATACTGACTCCGATTAACGCTCTGTGTTCCCCAAGGTGGAATGGTTCCGCCAATCGCTTGGTGATTCGCTGGGCGACCAACGTGATATCCTCTTCGCACGTCAGGCCTTCCAGGATAATGGTAAACTCATCTCCTCCCATACGGGCAACTGAGTCTACTTCTCGGACACACTCTTGCAGTCGTTCAGCGACGGCCTTCAAAAGCTGATCACCGACACTGTGACCCATGGTGTCGTTCACCGGCTTGAAGTGATCAAGATCGAGCAGCATGAGGCCGAGAGGCTGTTGGAGCCGTTTACTGCGGGCCATGGCTTGGATCAGGCGATCACGAAACAACGTGCGGTTCACAAGGCCTGTCAGCTGATCATATTGGGCCAGGTAGGTCAGCCGCTCTTCAGCCCGCTTTCGTTCGATGGCATAGCGAATTGAGCGAGCCAACAGCTCCGACGGCCCTTGTCCCTTGACGAGGTAATCCTGTGCTCCATTCTGGAGAACCTGTAGCGCGAGTGTTTGATCATTGAGCCCACTGAGCACGATGATGGCAATCGTCGGATTCGCGGCTTGCATTTGACGCACGGTTGAGAGCCCATAACCGTCCGGGAGTGATAGGTCGAGAAGGACGGCGTCAAAACGTATCCGAGCTAGGCGGGTGACAGCGTCGCTCAGGCGGGTCACATGGATGATCTCGAATTCTTCCATGCCCCATTCCGCCAGAATGTCTTGAGTCAGGCGCGCATCAACGTCGTTGTCTTCGACTAATAGGATTTTGATCATCGCGCTCCAGGCCTGAGCCTTTTCCTAATCTCCTCCCAACCACTGCTTCACGCATATGCTAAGTATAGCTTAAGACACTGAATCAACAAGCAAATCCAGGAAGTGCTTACATGCTCGAGTCCTCGTCAGAGTGTCTGCAACGCAACGGTCTGGTCGGTATCTTAGATATGCGATATGTACGGAGGAAACAGCGGGCGGAATGCCATGAGGAGCGTGCGTCGACTAGGAGAAAATAATTCCGTCTGCAGGGATCGCTCTTTGGCTGTTTACGCGGGACGGAATCGTGGCGGGCTGGTTGGTCAATGAGGCACTCGCCGGCGAGAACTTGGAAGACCGGCGGAATCTTATCGAGCCCAGACCCACTACTAGTCTGGGCACTCCGAATGAGTTACATCACTCTTAGGCAAAAGAGAACAGTAGGATCAGGCTCGAAAGGTTTCATCACGATCCCCGGGAAAGGATGCGGAGATGGCTCGGATAAGTGCCGATTGGGCCCTGCTCCGGACCGATTCCAGCGTCACAGGCATATCCCGGTTCGAAGGGCCATAGCAACGAACGGCCAACGGCGCTGCCACGGATGTGAATGTATCGCAATGTGACACCCATACGGGCGGCGTCGTCTTTTACCTTCACTGTGCATTCGCTCGGCGAATAACCTCGGCGAGAAATCAAGATGGGTTCACCCGATGCGCTGAAAACGGAGAATTCGCTTGCACATCCTGTTACTGAGAGCAGCACACAGAAAATACCCGTAAGTCGAACAAGCACTCTCTTTCGATTCATTTGAATCGCCCTCCCCGTTCAGCGGGTTTGTCTACGCACACACTGGCTTAAACATCTCAAACCCTAACACGAATAGCCTTCTTCAATCGACTCACAATACATTGCGCTTGAACAGTTCAGCGAGGGTGAAAGGGAACAGCGGTTGAATACTGACCGAATTAGACCGGCTTCTCCGCGACATGCTCGATGTATTCCCACAACTGCTTAGCATCTTCTTCGTTCAGGACCAATCGGAGTATTATTGGCGGCACCTGTCATATAGATCTTGACCGAGACTGTGTCATGCCAAATCTGCACCTCACAGTGAGATATCAGATCCAGGTTGAACGCACGGTTGCCGATTCGGACAAAGTGCATAGCGTTTCCTCGTTCTAGTTGTCAACGAAGGGTGAGCATACACCAAGTTCCCACGCCCCAAAAGCAACGAAGAGTTTTGTTACGGCAACTGTGCCTCCGTGAGCCCGATAGAACTTGCCGCCCTCTCGGCAAGAACTTCCCTCCTGTTATGGCGTTATTCCAACCGTGCAGGGATACGCGGCCATTTCTCGCATTTCTCTCTGGCACAGAAATTGAGGGAGACAATCTGGCTTTGCTCTTACTGAGAATGGTTTGTAGGGTTTCAGTGAGGTTTACCTGATGGATGGTGTGGATTCGTTCACCGCTTTTTGGGAATGGCTCACTCGTGATGTCACGGTTGTTGGTGGGCTTCAGAGTCCCGTGCTGAGCTGGATCGGTGCTGTGGGGATCTTGGCCCTGTGTTTTTGGCATAGCGCGGTGTTCCTCAGAGGTTTGTTGCAAATCCAAGGGACACTTGCGCGTTTTCACTCGTCCGTCGCACCCCTGGTCGTGGCACGGCAACAGGTGTCCAAGGATTGGCTTGTTATCCCGGCTTTGTCGAAAAAACGAGCACGTCTTGATCTGTCGTCCGAAACGCGACGAGATCTTGACGATCTGCACACACTGGATCGTGCGGTACGGTCAGAACAGGCTTTCGCCAGAGACTGGTTTTCATACCGCAAAACTTTCACGGTAGAGCAACCCGCCTGGTTTCTTGAGCCGACCGTCCATAGTCAGCGCTCTGCAAGTGAGTTTTTCTCGTTCGAATCTCTCTGCGCCGCCCATCTCAACGTCCGTTTTTACCGGCAGCTTCCCGCTTTCATGACGGGTATGGGGTTGATGTTCACCTTCCTAGCCATCTTGATCGGCCTCAGTAAGCTCCATGCGAACGGGTCGGAGATCGATGGTATTCAAGGGCTGATCAACGGCCTCTCAGGAAAGTTTGTGACATCCATCGTCGGCTTGGCGTGCGCCAATGCGTTCACCCTTCTCGAGCATGCTCTCTGGCATCGGGTGGACAACCGACACCGGGAGTGCATCTCCCTCTTGGACGAAATGTTTCCGCAGAAGACTACCGACCAACATGCCCAGGCGTCCCCATTGCCGAACGGATCATCGATGGCCATCGCCACTCCCATTCGAAGCGACACCGCGCATCAGCTTGTTGAGGTCGTGCAGCAGCGCCTCGGATCCACCGTCGAAGCGCTGAACACAACCGCACAGGCGATCACGGCGCTACAATCCAAGCATGCACCGATGAAGTTTGATGATTTGCCAGCGGAGATCGGTTACGAGGTTCAGCGGGCGTTACGACCTATGATGAATCCCATATTGGAGGCCATTCAGGACCTCAACCGCTCGATTAAGGAGCACGCCTCCCCGGTGCAGCTGTCTCAAGGCGAAATCGAAACGATGTTGCAGGGTCTCAGAAGCACCTCTACGGCAACGACAGAATCTGTGGGCCTGATACCTAAAGATCGCAATGCAGGAAAACCATCTCGTCTCACCTGAAACAGCACGGAGAGAGCGAAAGGGATGAAGTCGAGCTTTACGCAGGATTCGCGTGACAACTCAGCGGTGGTGACGAATGGGGTGGCCGATCTTATGACCTCCCTCGCCGTCATCTTCATCCTCTTGCTCGTGGCCTATATGACTCGCGTCGATAATGGAAATACCAATCCGGCTAAGAGCCGTGGCACTCCAACGGACAGCGCACCGAGAATCGCTCCACCTCATCCAGCACTGGAAACAAAAATGCCGAGCACCCACACGATCACGGTGCCGGATACAGCGATTAACTTTGAGTTTGGGAAGAGCACCTTGCTTCCTACGGCCGAGATCTTCTTGTCCGAGACCATGCCGCACTACGCCTCGCTCGTCTGCAAGCCTGGAGAGCAAGAAGTAGAAGCCTTTGTGATCGAGGGATACACCGATGATCTGGGTGACGATATACGCAATCTGAGACTCAGTCAGGAACGCTCATTTGCGGTGCTGGCCAAAAGCTTAGAAGTGATCCGCGAGAAGCTTCCCTGGGCCTATGAGTGTTTCTTGCAGAAAGCCACCGCGAATGGGCGTGGAAAACAGAACCTCCTGCGCAATGATGCCGGATACCCAGACCGCGATAAGAGCCGTCGCGTCATGTTCAAAATCCATATGCGCCCCATGTAGAGTGATGAGCCAATACGACGTGGGCCTCTTTCCTGCCAGCGATGGCTTGAGTGGAGTACGATCTCAGAGCAATTCGGCTGTTGTCTGTCTCCGACTCTTACTGATGGAGGGGTGAGAAGCCTAGTCCGTAAATGCGGCGGGTCAGTTCGATAAACTGTCCGATGGAAAGGATTTCCGCGCGGAGGGAAGGAGAGAGTGCAAGCGCTTCCAATGCAGCTGCCACCAGCTTCTGATCGTATCCCTGATCTTTCAGCGAATTAATGAGTGTCTTGCGGCGGTGGGCGAAGGCAGCTTTCACCAGTGCTGCGAATTTGGGCTCCTCTTCCTGGTTCAGTACTCTCTGATGCTTGGTCTTTAGCAGAACCACAGCAGAGCCCACTTCCGGTCTCGGTCTGAAGCACTGCGCTGAGACCCGGAACGCTTTCGTGATCTCTGCCGCATACTGTGCCATGACAGACAGGACACCGTAGCCCGAACTTCCGGGCTTGGCCACGAGCCGATCGGCAACTTCATTTTGTAGCATCAGCACCATGCGGGGAAAACGGTCGCGCTGATCGAGAAGTCGGAAGAGGAGGGGAGTGGATAAATAATATGGAAGATTGGCGACGACAATGGTGCCGATCGGAAGCTGCTCAACCGGGTAGATCATCGCATCGTCGAGGACGAGCGCGAGATTCCTGAACTGGGGTTGTCGTTCAGTTAGGAACGCATGGAGCCGAGGATCGACTTCGATCGCCGTCACGTGGCCACTCGCACGACACAGCGCTTCGGTGAGGATACCTCGGCCTGGCCCGATTTCCAACGCGGTATGAGTCGAGGTGAGTTCAGCCAGCGCGACGATTTTGCGGACGATGTTGGGATCGATGAGAAAATTCTGTCCAAGGCGTTTGATTGCGGCAGGGGGAAGAGAGGAGTCCACCCTCAACTCCGAGTTGGTGAAGCCTGGGCCAATTGTTTGGCTAATATGCTCAGGGGCGTGCGATAGCACTCCACAAGATCCGTAAACTCTTCAACCAAATCATGAGTAAACGAGGGCCCTGGTTGGACGCTCGCGAAGATGTGTCCTTCCCGATCGCCTACTACGGCAAGGCCCTTCGAAATATCAAGCGACACGTTTGGTCCGTCCCTTCTTGGTCGGAGTTGCCGTCATTCTATTCTGAGCGATCCTGGCAGCCAGTTTGATGGCCTCAATCAGGCTTCCGGGATCAGCGACGCTTTTCCCGACGATATCAAACGCGGTTCCATGATCCACTGAAGTGCGGATGATCGGCAAGCCCACGGTGAGATTGACGCAGGTGCCGAAGGCGACCAGCTTCAGGGGAATGAGACCCTGATCGTGGTAGAGGGCAACGACGCCGTCAAATGACCCTTTCGCTGCTTTTCCAAACAGCGTATCAGCCGGCAAGGGATCACTTGCCAGAATGCCCTGTTGTTGGGTGGCACGTGATGCCGGGAGAATGATTCGAGCTTCTTCATCGCCGAACAGTCCATGCTCACCGGCATGGGGATTGAGGGCAGCCACTCCTATCCTGGGGCGCTTGATGCCAAACAGTGTCGTCAGCGCCAATTGGGCCAAGCGGATCGCCTTTTCAATCTTGGCTTGCGTCAGCAGCGCCGAGAGATCTCTGATCGCGACATGTGTCGTGACGAACATAATACGTAACGGCCCGCCCACGATCATCATGCCTGACTCGTTCGCGTGGGTGAGATCAGCCAACAACTCGGTATGGCCTGGGTACCGGCAGCCGGCCATATGGATGGCTTCTTTGTTGATGGGCGCCGTCACCATGCCTTCGATACAGCCGATCTGAGCCAGTTCGACAGCATTTTTGATAAAGGCGACTGAAGCGGCGCCGGTTTCCGCCGCGGCAATTCCTGGCTTGAACGTTCGCAGCGGTGTCTCCAGTGGATCCAGTACCGCGACCGTTCCTCTACGCGGCGCCATCGGTTCATGACCGTGAACTCGGACTACGTTCAGTTTGAGCTTCAGCGCCTTCACCGTTCGCTCCATGACGGGAAGCGATCCGATGACGACCGATCGGCAGACGTTACGCAAATGAGCGCCTGCCAGCGCCTTGGCGATAACTTCCGGGCCGATGCCGGCCGGGTCTCCCATCGTGATTCCCAGCAAGGGGAGTTGGGGGGATGAGGAATCGGTGCGAGGTGATCGCGACTTAGTTGACATAGAGATGCACGGTATAGCCGATATAGAACACAGCTCCGGCGGCGAGTAGCCACGGTCGCCACTGGCCTCCGATCAGAATTTGCAGGAGGCAGAGTCCTACCGCCTGCACGGCTAAGATCATTGTGGTCAATGCCGATGGCGCGATCACCCACTCGGTTCCGATCAACCCCAGCGCAACCGGGAAGGTGCCTTGA
>JACRQB010000155.1 GCA_016222925.1 Nitrospirota bacterium
CGTCCTCGAATCGGACTGCATCCACTGCACAGCCTGCGGACATGCATTCGATGCCAGGCTGGAAATGATGGAGACCTAGAACGGCCGCGGAGAAACTCATTCTGGCCTCCTGTGGCCGTCACGAATATCGAGGGTTGAGAAGACATTGAACAACCAGCAGGATGCGCGGTCAGTACAAGATGGAAGGAAGAAAGGAACCGGCAGGTTTCTGATAGAGCCTGAGGCTCATGAGCATCATAGGCGGGACAACCCGCAGACCGTGGCCGAGGCACCATTGGGAGAATAAGAGTTTGGTGACCGCTCGGCAACGGCGCTCGTGCGGAAGAATATTCTTTCGGGCGCCGACCAGGAGATGCCACCATGGTTCCTAATCCCTGGAGAGAACAAGGAAGTGGATCAACGTTCCCAATGGTACCCGACGAGAAAGGGCATGACCGTCAACACACCGAGCGCACTAACGGGCAGAGTCCCGACAACGGAACCTTGAAAGGTGAAGTACTCCCCCAATGAAAGACCATGCAGCGGGAGGACAACCATACATTCCATGAGGATCATGAAGCCGAGAGCAACGGTACCGACTCCAAGGCGGACGGACGGCAGAGGCGGCAAGGTGAATCGATCGATGACCCATTTTGATCCGATGATCATGGCAAGAATGGTCGAAGGGGTCTCCATCACTCGGGCAATAAATGCGCTGATATGCTGGGCGACCACCTCAAGCCGAACCACCTCAAGAACAAATCCTGCTCCAAGCGCGACGAGAAAATAGACCGTTCCGGCTTTCACGATTTCCACAATGTCCTTGGTTCTTTCGCCGTCAGGCGCTTTATCCGGCATAGAAGTCACAGGATGAATTGTGTTTCCAAGATGGTTCGTTCTGACACTGGATAACGCGCGCGAAGGAGATGGTTCGCGACTCCCAATTACGACAGGACCGTGAGAATGAACCGCCGGTGGTATGAAGAAAGCCACCCTGAGTCAATCCGCAGGGCAAGCTTGATTTTCCATCGTCTTACCAACCTCGGAAATAGTTTTCCCCTTCACTCGGGCAGTTGTATTGTATCGTACCCCACTTTGGAGCCTGTCGTAACACAAGACTCTCGCCCTTGCTGCTGTCTATAGCTATGCCTCCTTCCCATTGAGACGCTAGTAATTCTCACGTTGAGACCTCCCCTGTGAACTGTGTATGGTACAAGGCCTGACAGGGAGATCTGTGATGCCATTGACCGCCTATAATAATAACGCCCCGATTCCCTCCTTCATGTACGGCACTGCCTGGAAGAAAGAGGCCACCACCGGGTTGGTGCTGCAAGCCGTGGAACTTACGACGCACGGGCAAGCATCACGACACAGGTGCAGCAATCCTTTGCCAGCTCTCTCACACATCTCCACACGGACTATCTCGACTCGTATGTGCTGCATGGACCCTATTCACGGCGCGGCTTGGGAGCTGAGGACTGGGAAGTGTGGGCGGCGATCGAATCCCTCTATGATGCCGGGAAGACAAAGATGATCGGGATCAGTAACGTCACGGCCGATCAGCTGACCTTGCTCTGCGTCAAAGCCAAACACAAGCCGATGATGGTGCAGAACCGTTGCTATGCCGCGCTTGGCTGGGATAAAGAGGTGCGGGAGATCTGCCGAATAAACCAGATCATATACCAGGGGTTCTCGCTCCTCACGGCCAATTCTGGAATTTTTGCCGAACCGGACTTGCGGGCCATGGCAGCCAAATACCAGACGGGTCTCGCACAAATTGTCTTCCGCTTTGCCCAGCAAATCGGCATGCTGCCGCTGACCGGCACGACGAATGTTCAGCATATGAAAGAAGACCTGCTATCGGATCGATTCACGCTGCTCTCGGAGGAAATTCGACAGATCGAAACCATCGGCCTGTAGCGATGATGGGAAAGATCCTCGTGAAACGTGTCTACGAGCCAGCGGCCAAGTCTGATGGGTTCCGTATCCTGGTCGACCGGCTCTGGCCACGTGGTATTTCAAAAGAGGCGGCCAAACTCGATCTCTGGATGCCCGATCTCGGTCCATCAACATCTCTGCGAAAGTGGTTCAACCACGATCCTGCCCGATGGATCGAATTCAACCACCGCTACTTTGCTGAGCTAAAAGACAAAACGGCCATTCTCGCAACGATCACTGAACAGGCCAAGACCCGTCCCATAACGCTGCTCTATTCCGCCAAAGACGAGCAGCACAATCAGGCCGTCGCCCTCCAAAGCTTTCTGCTGAAACGACCGAGTTCGCACCCCCCCATCACCAGAACGCCAGCATCAATTTCTAGCCCCAGGAACGGATGATGGTCGACATTGCTTTGACAATTCTCATCTTAGTCGGTGGAGTCGTGCTTTGGCTGGTGATTCACCAACGGTATCGCCGCTGGCAGGCCGGCAAGTTAGCCGACAAGATGTTGGAGGACGTGCTCAAAGGCAAGGACGCCTTTCGACGGTAGCAGCTATGGTAGACCACGGGTGATTGAAGACCATCAGCAGGTACCAAGGTCGGGTCATGCCTCTTGAAAAAATACCTCAAACGCGATGCTCTTGGGCCGGAGACAAACCACACATGATTCGCTATCACGACCGGGAGTGGGGGAGGCCGGTGCATCACGATCGGCAACTGTTTGAAATGTTGCTGCTCGAAGGAGCGCAGGCCGGCCTCACCTGGGACACAATCCTTCGACGACGGGAAGGCTATCGAAAGGCCTTCGCTGGGTTTGATCCGGCCAAGGTGGCTACGTTCACCGCCAACAGAAAGAAGCAGTTGCTGAATGATCCCGGCATCATCCGCAATCGGTTGAAGATCGACGCAGCGGTAACCAATGCGCAGGCCTTTCTGGCAGTGCAGAAAGAATTCGGATCGTTTGATCGGTATGTCTGGCAATTTGTCGACGGGAAACCGATACGGAATTATCGGCGAACGATGGCAGATGTTCCGGCTACGAGCCCAAAGAGCGATACGCTGTCAAAGGATCTTAAGAAACGTGGGTTCCGGTTCGTGGGAAGCACGATCGTCTATGCCTTCATGCAGGCGGTGGGAATGGTGGATGACCATCTCAGCATCGCATAGGAAATAGAGATCAATCCTCGTTTCCTCCTTTCAATAGCTGCGTCCTTTTCCGACCTCCCCCGTCTATAGAGATGAGGGCGGAATGACCCGCAGCTCGTTCACAAGGAGGGTTTCTCATGCGTCCCCATATTTCACTCGATGTGCGTGATGTGTCCAAGTCGGTGGCGTTCTATGAAAAGGTGTTCGGGGTGAAGCCTCAGAAGCAGGCGGCCGACTATGCCAAGTTTGACTTGAAGACTCCGGCCCTGAACTTCTCACTGGTTTCTTCAACGGGAACAGTCAGTTCCGTCGATCATCTCGGGATCGAGGTTGAGACAGTTGAGGAGATCGCCGAGTGGAAGGCCCGCTTACAACGTGAAGGTATACTTGAGAAAGTCGAGGAGAACATCGCCTGTTGCTTTGCCCGACAAGACAAACTTTGGTTTACTGACCAGGACGGCAACGCCTGGGAGATCTTTACCGTCCATGAGCAATTGGAGGTCACTGGACGACTCAGTCAAACAGGCTGTTGCGTCCCGAAGAAGGCAGGTGCTCATGAGCCAGCCACCTGCGGCGTCTGAGCCGGCGCAGTACCGCATAGGAATCGACAGGGGAGAGGCCATCATAACTAAAGCGACGGAAGAACTCTGGCAACTCATGCATGATGGCCTCCGTGCCTTCATCGCCAAGCGAGTGAGCGATCAGGGGCATCTCGATGATATTCTGCAGGATGTGTTCATGCGTGTCCATCGGCAGATAGACTCTGTGAGCGATCCAGGCCGGTTGGTTTCATGGATCTATCAAGTCACGCGGAATGCGATCATCGATCATTACCGGAAGCCGGGAAGACAGCGAGAGATTCCAACAGGACTCAGCGCAGAGCTTGAAGTTCTTAACGAAGCTTCCGAGGCTTCAACAACGACTCATCTCAGCGATGCTGCCGAACCTCGCGCAGAACTCGCGGCGTGCCTTCGTCCCATGATAGATCGACTATCACAGAATTACCGGGAGGCGATCACGCTTGTGGAGATCGAGGGACTGACGCAGCAGGCCGCAGCCAAACAGATAGGCATTTCCCTGTCTGGGATGAAATCTCGAGTCCAACGAGGGCGCACGCAGCTCAAACAGATGCTTGACGACTGCTGTGTGATCCAACTGGATCGCCGGAAAGGCGTCGTCGAATATCGTTCGCGTAGAACCGATTGTGATCCCTGTTCATCCGACAAGAAAACGCCTGATACGGATCTATGAATGTATTATGAATTGGGTACCCTCAGCAGAGAGGGTACCCAACAGGAGAGACAAGGCAGGACCTAGTTCAGCGGATGTACGACTCCGGCGAAGTTGAGCAAATCCGTGATCTCGAAATCGCCGGGCTTCGCGGACGGCAAGGTCGGTTTCCAATTCTTGTCGACGGCCAGGTAGGAGTCCTTATCGGCTTTGAGTAAGCCGATGAACACTTCCCCGACAATCCGGCCGCCGACCGGTCCCAACCGTAAGCCTTGTTCAAGGACTTCTGCTTCTTTCAGGATGTAGTACCAGAGTGGGGTACTTTGGTCCATCTTGAAGGGAGCCAGTTCTGCGAGTTGTGCAGGGGTGAGAACCTGGGTGCCCATGACTCGCGCGATCGCTTGTCCTGATGGAATGCCAAAGTTCACATGGCGTATGAGGTTTCTGGATGCCAAGGACTGAATACCATCTGTTGGCAAGCCAGGAGCCGTTGGTCCAGGGGGTGATCCAGGGAGGAGAAAGAGCGGGGTCGAGAGCTTGGTGTCGATCAGCTTATTGGGTCGGGGGGCGAAGGGCGAGTTCCGGTCATCGACGAGCTTGAAGAACGTCTGCCAATCGATAAACCGATGCGGAGCCCGCTTGCCGCCACGCATATCGTCCGAATTAGGATCGAAGACGAATGCAAAGAACTCGCTGCCGTCAGCCGGACCGAAGTTCGCCCGATAACTAGGACGAATTTGCGAATGGCCGAATCGATAGGCTGCCACCGCGAATTCGACGGGAATCAGTGGCTCTCGCCTCGGACTCCGAAAAATTGAATCTTGAGTCCGGTCGTGAACTCTGTAGAACCGCGGACCGCTCCTCAAGATTTCATCCACCCGATCCTGCCCGATCGTCAGAGGCAGGAATTCATTGAGCACAATCCATTGATAGTGCCACCGGACCTGTTGCTGGGCCTCCTTGAAGATCTCTTGGGCGGAACGACTGGCATTGGCCTTATCGTTGCGCAACCGATCGACCACGGCATTGTGAAACTTCAGCATGGCCAGATGAAATTGGCTGAGAATGACATTCTCATCGTTCCGACTGTCCGCGATGATGGCATTGTTGTTAGCATCGCGGGGTAGGTCGAACCGTGGAGCCCCTTTTCGAGACACCAACTCCGATCCAGTGATGGCTTCCACTTTGAATTTGATGTCACCGGAACTGGTGTCGTAGAGTTCAGGCGACCCGGTGGGGCCGTTCCCGTAGACACTGTCGAGATCAAACTCGGCGGTCCTGAAATTGGTGGTCTGCCTGGGTTTGGTGTTCTCGAGCAGCGGGGCTTTCAACGCGAGAGTGAGATCGTGGTCCAGGAACTGCCCGAAGAATGTCACCCCGGCCGTCATGTTCGGATTGTTGGGATTGTTCGCACTCAAGGTTGGCTCTGTAATTAGCCGGATCGGACCTTCGGCCAGGGTGTCCTTGGCATCGAGGATACCACCTATGACACCAAGATTTTTTGCTTGTTCTCTGGATTCATCGGTCTGTGGGGCGAAGGGCGGGAGCCCTGGAAACATACGGCTAAACACATCGTCTGGGAAACGCGGACGAGTGGGTTTTGTGACGTGCAAATTGTTTCGTTCTGACAGATCCTCGGCTGCAATGGCTTGTTCGGTCGTGCCGGAAAGCAGGCCGGCAAGACCGAGCACCACGACACATGTTGCTCGAATGTGCATTCGGATTCCTCCTACGTTTGATTATGAACAAATAAACATCTGTATGACGACCTCAGAGCAAACCTTCCTCACGGCGATGGCCATCGCCGTTGAGAGGGTTGTATACCAGCAAGAGTCGAGCCACGACGGAATCAATGTAAATTCTCAAAAAACGCCTATAACCACGCTACGAATGTGTTCAGCTGTGTTCGAACTCGGCGTAGTTGTGTAGTTGCGTCCATGCGAAGGTAAATTCCTACAGTTGACAATCTCTCTTTAATGCACGTATTGGAATTGATTGAACATTCCTCGTCACAACGTATTGAGAGCTGAATGGCAAGAGTTGTGATAATTGGTGGCGGCCCTGCCGGGCTCATGGCGGCGGAAGCGGCAGCCTCAGCGGGCGCGCACGTTGAGGTGTATGACGCGATGCCATCGGTTGGGAGAAAATTTTTACTCGCAGGAAAAGGTGGCTTGAACCTCACGCATTCAGAACCAATCGAAGCCTTTCTTTCTCGCTATGGCCAACAACGTGCATTCATCGAGCCTGCGATTCGGTCGTTTCCCCCGAGCGCCTTGCGGGATTGGGCTCGTGAAATGGGTGTAAACACATTCGTCGGTACGTCTGGACGAATCTTTCCCACTGACCTGAAAGCGGCTCCGCTCTTGCGCGCCTGGTTGCGCCGGTTGCGACAAGCCGGCGTACAGTTCCATGTCAGACATCGGTGGCGCGGATGGGATGAAGAGGGCAGGGTGCAGTTCACCACTCCACAAGAGCTGGTTCGTGCTCACGCCGACGCCGTGGTCTTGGCGTTGGGCGGCGGCAGTTGGCCGCACCTCGGCTCCGACGCCGCATGGACTCACATTCTGACTGAGCACAAGGTACTGATCGCTCCGCTAAAGCCGGCCAATTGTGGATTTGATGTACGGTGGAGCGAGCACTTTCGGACGAAGTTTGCCGGACAGCCAGTGAAGACCGTCGAAGTCACCGCAAAGACCGTGGACGGGATCGTGATCTGCCAACGGGGAGAGTTTGTCGTCACGGAGACCGGTGTGGAAGGAGGCGTGATCTATACTGTCTCAAGCCATGTTCGCGATGCCATCGCCACGGAAGGAACGGCCGCACTGTGGCTCGATCTCGCCCCGGATCGATCGCTGCAGCAACTCACAAAGGATCTTTCAAGACCGCGTGGGAAACGTACGATGGCGACGCATCTCACACGGTGCGCCGGTGTCGCGGGAGTCAAAGCCGGTCTCCTGCGTGAAGTGGTGTCGAAAGACGTGTTGGCGGACTCTGCTCGCCTGGCCTCAGCCATCAAATCCATCTCGCTCACACTCACAGCGCCTCGACCACTGGCAGAAGCCATCAGCACGGCCGGCGGTGTCTCATGTGAGGCGCTCGATAACCGCCTGATGCTTCGAGCACGTTCCGGTGTCTTTTGCGCGGGCGAAATGTTGGATTGGGAAGCGCCGACCGGAGGGTATCTGCTCACTGGTTGCCTGGCGACCGGACATCTCGCCGGGACCGCAGCAGCCGCGTGGGCTCACGCACATCCTGCGCAGCCTACCTGAGATATCATGCTGTTCAGTCAGGCGTGATGCGTCCGCATCACGCCAATAACCAGTTCCAGATTTTTGAAAGCCAGCTGGTGATCATTTCGATCCAGGAGTCGATTGTCGACGGTGGATCAATCTTCACAGAGGGTGATGGTGCTGCAGCCTTGATAAGAGCGGGACTCGGAGGAGGGGGGGCAGCTTGTGCAACCTGTGTCGGTTCGGAATTCTGAGTCGGCACGACTGAAGATATGGACTCTTCAGAGATAACCGGCTCGGTTATGACGAGTTTCTCTCTTTCCGAATCCATCATCACAGATGCTTGGGGCCGTTCTATTTGCTCCTTGTACTGAGCGACCTTGGTTTGCAAGGAGACGCTCTCTTGCCGAATATCCACGATCTTACGCGCCAGCTGCCAACTCTGGTTCATCAAGGTCGCCACCTGTATCTTCAGCGACGCGAGTGCATCCTCCGCTCGCTGTCTCATAATCGGCAGCTGTTCTTCTTCTCGCTGAATCGCGGCCCGCAGTTCAGACATGGCGGCATCTTCACGTCGGTTCGAAGACTGTAGTCCTGCGATCTCCTGATCCAGCTCCTTGACGTCTCCGCGTACCGCTTCCAAGGCTTGAGTCTGTTCCAGCGTCTCCGCCTTGACCTTTTCGTACGTACTCCGACTGACACAGCCGACCTCCAAGAATACAACCGCGGCGAGCACACAGAAGACAACTCGTTGAACGGCTAGAGACCTGGTGCCGGTAGGACGTGTCATAGGTCATGCCTCATGGGTTAGCCAAACTGCAACCCTTGCGACCGAGTTTGCAGTCGGTCCGGTGAGTAGCTACGCGTAAGATGTACACAGTTGATGGCAATCCGTCAACCATGCTCACTCTCTCTTCGAAGCACACTTGGATAACCAGTCGGAGTGTGCGTACTATGGGCCATCATGTCATCTGATGCGGCCATGTCCATTCGGCTCCCCCCGGAGTGTGAGCCCGCTCTCTTGGAACGATTTCTCAAGGCCGAAGCCATGGCGCTGTGGACCGTACGGTCAGCGCGTTTACAGGACGTGCCTCCCAACGTCTATACCTTTCTCAGAAAACACGAGGAGGATGAGCAGCAGCATCTGGCACAATTTGAAACCATGATTGGCCGTCAGCCTCGTGAACGGGAACGGCTTCCGTCTGTGCCACGACAATGGCCGGCCTTGGCTGTTCAGATCTATGGCTATGAGTCAGTGGGTTTAGAATTTGCGAGGTTGCTTCTGCCGCTGCGACCGGACCTCTCCTCTATTCTTGAAGACGAGATCGTTCACGTAGGGTTCTTCGAAGATGAGGTGCACCGTATCCTGAGAGGGAAGGGTGAGCCTGCTGAACAGGCACGGATCTCTGCCCGTGCGTGGTGGCGGAAGCTACCCCGAACCGTCAATCGGTATTTGGAGGCGCCGGTGCTCGAGCCATTTCGACTGATACTGGCGACTCAGATTCTCACAGCAGTCGAGCAACGATTTATCGGAAGTGGACTTCTGAAGGGCAGGATGGACCCATAGAAGGGAATCAAGCTTGGCCGGAGGGTAAGCCGGTGACGGCCCCCATCTTGCGATACTTCTGCTCCCGCCGTGCAAGAAGTTGCTCGACGGGTAGATCAAGCAGATCAAACAGTTGGTTCGTCAGCGCCTTTCCGACCAGGTCGCAGACGGCTCGCGGCTCACGATGCGCACCGCCCAACGGTTCAGGAACAATCGTATCGATCACGCCAAGCTCAAACAGATCGTTCGCAGTCATTTTCAATGCTGAGGCGGCATCGGGAATCTTTTCTGGATTGTCCCAGAGAATCGCGGCACAGCCTTCCGGGGAAATAACCGAATAGACCGAATGTTCCAGCATCAAGACACGGTCGGCGACGCCGAGAGCTAGAGCCCCCCCGCTTCCCCCTTCACCGATGACCACAGCAATAATCGGCACGGTCAAGCGGGACATGACAAACAAATTTCTAGCGATGGCTTCAGCTTGCCCACGCTCCTCGGCACCGATACCGGGATAGGCACCGGGCGTATCGATAAAGGTCATGATCGGGCGACTGAACTTCTCCGCCATCTTCATCAGGCGAAGGGCCTTCCGATACCCTTCTGGGTTGGGCATACCGAAGTTGCGTTGCATGCGCTCTTTGAGTGTCTTGCCTTTTTGATGACCGATAATCATTACCGGCCGGTCGTTGAATCGGGCAAACCCTCCCACGATGGCCCGATCGTCTCCAAACACACGGTCGCCGTGCAGCTCGAGAAAATCTCGCGTCAACTCATTGATATAGTCCAGCGTGCTTGGGCGTTGAGGGTGGCGGGCCAGTTGCGTTCGCTGCCAGGGGGTCAGGTTTTTGTAGAGCTCGTGCTCGACTTGCGCCAATTTGGTGCGCAGCTTCCGAATGTCGTTCTGTGAAGACGACTTGCCGCTGGTGGCCGCGGCGGATAGCTTCTCGATCTTTTCTTCGATCTCACGGATCGGCTTTTCAAATTCAAGGTAGTCGCGCATAGCCCCAATTCCTGGAATAATCAGCCAACCGGCCCAACTAAGGCCCCTAGGATAGCAAAGAAAGAGCCCCTTTGCCTAGCACTTCCTCAACCTCCGACACAAAGTGATCACTGGGACACACGGTCAGGTTGGGGAGAGGATTTGTTTCGGCTTCCCAATTTGCATCGGTTCGAAACAACATGGAGATCGTGGTGCTGCCGGGATGTCGCAGGAAGACGTCACGCAAACGAGGCAATTGCTGAGGGAGCTCCGGACGATCCATGAGGCTGATGCGGATGCGCTTGATCGCCTGCATCTGCACCTCGGCCAGCGGTTCGATCTTGCCGCCACGGATTTTGGTGCCTTTGTCGCCACGATCGATCGTACCCGTGATACGAACGATCCGCTCCGGTGCGATCAACTCACCGGCCGTCCTGAACAAATCGGGGAACACAATCACCTCCGTGGTCCCATGTAAATCTTCCACCGTGAGGTAGGCCATCCGATCGCCCTTCTTCGTCAGCATCGATTTGACCAAGGCGATAATGCCGCAGATCTTTACCTCGCTGCCGTCCCCGCAGTCTTTCAATCCCGCGGTCGTCGTGGTCGACAAGGCACTCAACGTCGCTTCGTAGCGGGTGAGGGGATGGGCGGAAATATAGAACCCGGTCAGCTCTCGTTCGTACTTCAATCGTTGCACTTGATCCCATTCTGCGATCGAAGGCAGCGGGGAAGTCGGCAAGGCCGTGGTGGTGGTGTGGCCATTCAGCTCCTCACCGAAGATGCTGGTCTGTCCAAGATCGCGTTCACGTTGTACTGCAGCGCCCTCCTCCACGGCTTGATCGAGCACCGCCATAAGTTGTGAGCGCTTGGCAGCACTTTAATGTCCAGGTCCCGACATTCGGTGAAATACCCAACCAGTTTATCCTGATTGCCCATGTCGGTCGTCATCAGGGCCGCCATGAATTCGGTCGGGTAGTGGGCTTTTAAATAACCCGTCTGATAACACACAACAGCATAGGCTGCCGCATGCGATTTATTGAAGCCATATCCGGCGAATTTTTGAATCAGTTCATAGAGCTTATCCGCTTTTTTCTCAGGAATATTCTTATGTTTTGCGCCATCAAGAAACTTGGCCCGCAACTTTTCCATCTCTTCGGGCTTCTTTTTGCCCATCGCTCGACGAAGGATATCGGCTTGGCCCAACGAGAACCCGGCCATCTTGTTGGCGATCGCCATGACTTGCTCTTGGTAGACGATCACGCCATAGGTATCCTTGAGGATCGGCTCCAGTTCCGGCAGTTCATAGGCGATGGGCACCTTCCCCTGCTTTCGCTTGATAAAATCAGGGATAAGATCCATCGGCCCTGGTCGGTACAGTGCAATAATGGCGATGATGTCTTCAAACCGGTCCGGCTTGAGGCCCGTCAGGAGATCCCGCATACCGGAGCTTTCAAGCTGGAACAGCCCCGTGGTTTTTCCCGAGCTCAGTAGGGCAAAGGTAGCCGGATCGTCAAAGGGCTCGAGTACTGGGTCACAATTTCGTCATTAGCACCTTTATAGAGCGGCACGTGGTCGGTGAGCGGTCCTTCGGAGATCACGACGCCGGCCGCATGGGTCGAGGCATGACGAGCCAAGCCTTCGAGCGATTGCGCGTTGGCCATGAGCTCTTTGACCTTCGGATCCGTCTCCACCAACTCGCGCAAGCGAGGCTCGGTTTCTACAGCCTGTTGTAACGTGATATTCAATTGGTTGGGAATGAGCTTGGCCACCTTGTCGGCATCCGCGTAGGACATCTCCAGCACACGGCCCACATCGCGGATCGCCGCCTTGGCGCCGAGTGTTCCAAATGTGATGATCTGCGCGACGTGGTCGGGGCCATACTTGTCCACCACATAGTTGATCACTTCCCCGCGCCGGTCCATGCAGAAATCCATATCGATATCAGGAAGCGAGACGCGTTCAGGATTCAAGAAACGCTCGAACAACAGGGTATAGACGAGCGGATCAAGGTCGGTAATGCGCAAGGCATAGGCCACAAGACTGCCGGCGGCAGAGCCCCGCCCCGGCCCTACTGGAATCCGTTTTGATCGAGCGAAGCGGATAATGTCCCAGACAATGAGAAAGTAGCCGGCAAATCCCATCGAGCAGATCACCATCAATTCTTCTCGGAGACGCTGATCGTAGACAGCGGACGCGACCCGGCTGGGCCTTTCTTTTAATCGTTCCTTCAGCCCGGCGAGCGCGAGATGTTCCAGATAGGACTCACGATCCTTGAATCCTTCAGGAATTCGGTACTGTGGGAGATATGTTTTGTTCAGCGGGAGATCGAGATCGCAGTGGTCCGCAATGCGGCGGGTGTTCGTCACAGCGCCAGGAAACTCTGCAAACGCCGGGGCGATCTCCTCTGTCGATTTGACATACAGCTGATCCGTGTCGAATTTCATCCGGTTCGGATCGCTCACCGTTTTTCCGGTCTGCAGACACAACATCAATTCATGCGGCCGCGAGTCTTCCTTCTTCAGATAGTGACAATCATTGGTGCCGGCGAGAGGGATCCCAAGTTTCTTATGGATCTCCATGAGTCCGGCATTGGCAATCCGCTGGTGATCAAGTCCGTTGGCCTGCACCTCGAGATAAAAATGATCTTTGCCGAAAATTTCCTGAAATTCACCGGCTGCCGCCATCGCGCCGGCCATATCGCTCTGGCCAATCAGATAGGGGATTTCACCGCTCAGGCAACCGGAGAGAGCGATAATCCCATCGTGGTGTAGCTTGAGTAGCTCCTTATCAATCCGTGGTTTGTAGTAAAATCCTTCAAGGTATCCTTTACTCACAAGCTTGATAAGATTCTGATAGCCGGTGAGATTTCTCGCGAGAAGGATCAAATGGTAGTAATCGTTATGTGCAAGCCCGCTGTCTTTCTTGGCATGCCGACTTCCTAAGGCCATATAGGCTTCACAGCCGATGATCGGCTTGACGCCCACCTCTTTGGCTTTGCGATAAAATTCCACCGCGCCGAACATATTGCCATGGTCGGTCATGGCCACCGCCGGCTGGTCGAAGGCCTTGATCTGCCGAACCAGCGGCTCGATCTGATTCGCACCGTCAAGGAGGCTGAACTGGGTATGGAGATGCAGATGAACAAAAGAGGAAGCCACGAAAAGTACACCTCGTTATGGGATTGTAGTGAGGGTGCAATAAGGAGTCAACGACAGACCTGGAAGAAGGAAATCATCTCATAAAGTGACGCCGTCGAAACACCATGTAATGTGAGAGATTGCTAGAGCCGTTCTCCGTACTTTCGGAAGTGTTGCTCCTTGGCGTCGGCGATCCACTTCTCCCGTTTAATGCGATCTGGATCGGTCTCGAGCTTCTTGGCGATCTTCTCGATATCGTCCGGTTTCCAACGAGCAATTTGGATAAACGTGTAGGTGCCCATCTTATTGAGGGTCTGCGCAAAAACAGGCCCGATTCCGTGGATCTTCTTCAGATCGTCCTTCTGACTGTCCTTCCCCACCTTGGGTGGTCCTTCTTGAGACCTCAGCGTGGCTCTATTCTGACGAGTCAGAGGAAGCCCCACGGTTGCTGAATCCGGTTTCGCGCGAAGAGTCACGCGCAGTTCTTTGAGGCGTTGCTGCAAGCGATCGATGTGCTCATCTTTCTCCGGAATACCCTGAACCTCCTTGAGGAGAGTTCGACGCTCCGCTTGGAGTGCATGCAACTCACGGTGGAGGCTCGCAATCTGCTCGTCTCGTTCATGCAGACGTTGCTGGTTGAGCACAAGTTGGGAACGGAGTTGTTCCTGTGCGGCATATTGCTCCTGGAATTTCGCCGTTTCACCTTCGAGTTCTTGCATGGTGCGCGCATGAGTTCTTTCCCATTCCTTGAGCTCTGATTGCTTCTCGCGAAGGAGGTGGGTGACCGGCACAAGCTCTTCGATCCGCCGATCGCGCGCCCCGATGGCTTGTTCCAGCTGCTGGATCACGCCGCGATGGGCGGCCTCTCGATCACTCAGTTCCACCTCCAACTGATGGACGCGGCTCTGCACCGATTCCAGCTCCTTCAGGCGGGCTCGGAGCTCATCCCGATCAGCGA
>JACRQB010000156.1 GCA_016222925.1 Nitrospirota bacterium
TCTAAATTGTTCAGCTGTTCTTCAACGAACCGGCGGGATTCGGTGACAAGTCGATTGCGCGTGGCGATATTTTCTACTCGATAGGCTGTTGCTGTGACATTGGCCATCCGTTCCGCCTGTTCCGGCTGATCCGATGTGGCCGAAATGCGGATAATATTGGTATCTCCCTCGCGTTGCGCCGTAACTTCTTGACCAAGATTGTAGACAATATTCAAATAGGCGGCGGAACGCTTTTCCTCTTCCGACGCATCATGAGTAATTCGTCCAAGATCCACTGCCACTCGTTCCATAACCGGAAAGCTCCGGATAAACTCGATCTGAGTCCCAAGATCATTCACGTTCGAATACGAGAGCGATTCCAAGAGTTGTTGGGCCATGGTTGTACTGCGCTCAAACTTCACTCTCGCAGCCGCTTCGTAAACGGGGCTCGGCTTGAGCAGCTCTGAAAAGAGGAATGTGAACAGGACCACCATGACGGTGGAAAGAAGGATCAGGTATTTTCGTTTCTTGAGGATCAGCCAGTAGTCGATGACATTCAGTTCATATTGTGCCATGCGTCGCCCTCGTCTCGAACTATCGCGCTACGGTTTGAATGTCGTCAACGCCGGAATCAGATACGCTGGATAGATCGGCATGATCGCGACTTGAAGAATAGGCATAATCTTCAGCGCCGCTTCTCTCGCATCCCCCAACTGTTCGCGTGGGACAAAAATCACATCATTCTCTTCGAGCGGCAGGTTTCGTGAAAGATCACCGTATGTGAACAACCGCGCCAGATCCGCCGTCAGAATATGCGGCTTAGCGAAATCCCCTCCCCGCACCACTCGAATCTCTTCCAACAGCGCGGTCTCTTGAAAGTTGTCTGCGGCGGCCAACGCCTGCAGAACCGTCATATTCCGAGCCATGGGGACCATCCCAGGTTTTTTGACGTCTCCGAATACAAAGACCCGCTTGACCTTGAGCAGCTTCTTTTTCAGAGCGACCTGCGCACGAGGCTCCTTCATGAAAGGCTTCGCCGCCTCCTGCACACGCCGTTCCGCTTCAGCCACGGTGCCCCCTCCAACGTCGACCTCCATGAATCCGACGGACACGGATCCGTTCTCGCGGACCAAACTGCTAAACTTTTCTTCTCCAGCCCCTCTACGAATAACGACCTCTAGCGTATCTCCTACTTCGATGGGTGTCTCCGAAGTTGGAACCGTCTCATCTGCATACACGTCGCCTTTCGGCAATCGATATTACTCACTTCACCGACTTTAGAGATGGTCACCACGGGCCGAAGCGGATAGCGTGAATTGACCTTCGTGACTGTTCCACTCTCTCCGGTATTGAGACGTACCGGGGTTCCAATCGGATAGAGAGTGATCTGATCACCGAGGCCTTTTAGCACACGTAGAGAAAACGTCGTCTTAGCGTGGAGAAGCAGTTCACGGATCACCTGATGAGGTGTTAGGCGTTTGCGATAGGGTCTCATCGTGACCATCGCGTCCACTGTATCAACCAGTCCAATGATCTGTGCCGGCTCAGCAATCTGCCTGTCTTTAAGCCGACAGGGGTATCCGCTCCCATCCCACCGTTCATGTTCCTGCGCATTAATCGTCGAGACCCATTCAAACACGCCACCCTGGCCAGCGAGAATCCGACGGCCTCGTTCAGGATGAGTCCGAAGGATATCGCGCTCCTCCTCAGATAACGCTTCTCTTTTCTCAATGAGCGATACAGGGAGCGTCCACATACCGAGGTCGTGCAACAGACCTGCTAACGCCAACCGCTCCAATTCATCTTGTGAGTACCGCAGCCCCATACCAACTTTGGTTCCCAAGACTGCGACATGTATCGCATTGTCAAGGGCATAGTCCTCCGTTTGGCCATTCAAGGCCCACCCAACGAGGTCGTCGCTGTGATTGAGGAGCTGTACCAACTGCCCGGCGAGATGCGTACATCCTGTGAGCTGCAGGCTTGTACTTGAACGAACCGCCTCTCTGATCTTTACTAATTCCTGTCTTGCCGAGACAGACCACGCACGATCAGCACTCAGAGATGAGGATCCCACCTTCCGGGATGCCACCTCCTCGTTCTGCGAATCCGGCGCCCGCTCTCGAATCAAATCAGAAAGCCGTGCCATTCTTATCTAGGCTCCTGTGACGTTTGACACCTCATGACCCTACTTATGCACAACCTTTCTAACGACGATATCCGTCCGTGGATTAAGCTTATTCAGCTCCCTCTCCAAAGTGGCACGGATGAAACCACTCGTCGTGTATCCTTGTCGCTTAAGAGCGTCGAGTTGCTCCTTCAACTCAACAGGAAGTTGAACAACGATGCGAACAAGCTTGGACATGATCAGAACCCCCGTTGGGTAGAGTAGTAGTCTGGCATGAAACTTCTGCACATGCTGTGCCTTGCTAGCATCTGCTTAACGGTGCGAAAATGCTGACACTTTCGGCATGCTCTTCCAGCATCCCTGCCGGAATGAGCCAAAAACTGTCATTCGTTACCGGTCTTGTACAGCCAAGGGATGGCTCCCAGAGGAGGAGGCTACTAAAGCCAGAAGAGAGGAAGGTATGTCGTTATGAGAGTTGGAGGAAAAGCCGGTGCCAATTCAGGCACTCACAGCGCCAAAGACAGCGCGTAAAGTCGACCGGCTGTACAATAAGATCTCGCATGCGGTTCACCGTAAGCTCGGATGTTGAGAGCCGACCTGTCACCCAAATCGCTCCATCGCGGTCCGTACGAAAAACCGTACTGTGTTGATCTTGATAAGTTTGCAGTACTGATTCGACCGGGTGTCCATAAGAATTGGCCGCACCAACCGAAACCACTGCATACTGCGGGTGCAGTCGCTGAATCCAGTCAACATCCAGCGAGCTACGCGCCCCGTGGTGCGGTACTTTCAGGACTGTCACCGGTTGGTACCCTTCCTCGTTCAATTGTCTCAATCCACCAGTTTCAATATCAGCGGCAAAAAGGATGGAAGATGGTCCACACTGAAGTCGCGAGACAATGGACAGATTGTTCAAGACTGTCCCGGTAGGGGGTTGAGTCGACTCACGGACCACTGATGTTTCAGGTGGATTGAGAATGCTGAGTCGGCACTGACCGGACCGTAACAGGTCTTGGCCACGCACGGCGATGTGTTGATCGATCTGGTGATCACGAAGGGCTGCTTGTAGATCTTCAACGAACTGCTCGGAACGTTCTCCCACCCCACCCCAGTATTGTCCGACTGATAGATGCCGGAGCACCCATATCAACCCACCAACGTGATCCAGTTGCTCATGTGTTCCAATGACATGGTCAATATGGTGAATTCCACGGCTCCACAGAAA
>JACRQB010000114.1 GCA_016222925.1 Nitrospirota bacterium
ACAACTCGCCGACACAACCCATGTGTGCAACATATATCTACCCTCCAAACAACTGTGTGCATTCTGAAAGAGGGTAGGTTGTTCGTAAATTCCTCGCTGTTAGGAAGAAGCCCCTCGAAAGGGGGGGCTTGGAGAAGAAAAGGACCCACTTCGTCAGTCTTGTCAACTGGGGGGCTTGGCTTCGCCAAACCATTGATACCGATGGCGTGCAATCATGCGATAGCCCCATTCGGCCAGCCGCTTTGCGGAAGGGGACCCTAACCACCACAGCAGAAGTTTCCCACCTGGGAGGTTAGGAACGAGAGGGAGAAACGCGTCGAGCCCTCTGAGCACTTCTCCTGAAGATCGAATCAAGAAAGCCGTCTCAGGACGACCAGAACGATACTCTCACCCTAGGGCCAGTTTGGCCTCATCGCTCTGAATATGTGAGGAACCTGACACCCGTTCCCGATTGACCAACTCGCAGTTGGTCAATCTGCGCTTTTGCGAAAATACAGAGTCGACATGACCCGTCATACAGCAGAAGACAGGCCTGCTCGGGCAACTGATCCTCCGCTAACTGATCGATACCCCTAATAGAAACCTCATCGTTGAGGCAGGGTTTCTCTTCGTACAGAATGACGCCTCCACTCCACTCGTCATGGATTGGAAGATCAACTTTTTTATCCTCACACCTCTTGGACTCGCTCTTTTGATTTGGTTCCAGTTTCGATGGACATCAGCGGTTTGTGTCTTCTACGCTACGGTTGGGTTGGCAATGGACGTCGCAACGATCGTACAGGCATCAGCAAAGGATTCAGAAGGTGTTGTCTCCATGATGGCCAGCGGAGTCAGCGGGATTTTTTATCTCTGCTTGATCGTGTTTGGCGGACTGTCGTTTTTGGACGTGGGCCAGGGACCGAGGCCTCCAGAATCCCGCCCTCCCAGTCCTCCGTCCCTTCCTTGAGTGGGACAGGCTTGACGCTGATGAATCCAGCTTCTTTCAGCCATCTCGTCGTTTCCGATGCGGAATAGGTATTTCCACCTCGCGTGAACAACAGCATCGACACAGCAAACAGACTTGCTTCTACTGGATACAAACCTTTGCGATCATGCAGAAACGCGTCTTGGATGATGAATCGGCCCCCCGGCCTCAATGCAGCCCAAGCTCGGCGAAAAATAGCGTGGTTCTCTTCGGGCGAGTATATGTGCAGCACGTTCGAATACCAGATCACATCATAGGTCCCAGGGATGGGTTCGCTGGAGAAATCAAGCGTGAGATAGGAGAGTCGCCGCCTCACTTTGTGAGTGCAGGCGATTTCTTTAGCGACCTCAAGCGCGGCCTCTCGATCACAGACGGTGGCGCGCAGCAGTGGGTGCTTCGCGAGAAACGCCATGGCGTAGGTGCCTGGCCCTCCACCAAGATCCAGCAGTGTTGTAGAACCAGCGAAAGAAATCTGGGCTGCAATTGCCGGGGCAATTTCCAATGTCCTGTGGTGCATGGCCCACGTGAATTGTCGACGGTAGTCGGGACTGTCTGGAGTATCATGGTCGATCGGCAAGCCACTCCGCATGGATTCCAACAGTCGTATCCAGTCCGCCCAATGGCTTTTGATCAAATTCAAATAGCCGCCTCGATAGGCGCGATGGTCCGCATTCAGCGCGGTTGCTCCCAACCGGCTATTCTTATAGCTCGCTCCTTTTTTCTGTAATATCCCGACTGCGGCGAGATTACGACACAGGATGCTCAAACCCCGTTCGCTGACCTTGAGCTCCTTGGCAAGGTCAGGAATGGTCCACGATCGATCGCCAACCGTTGAAAAGAGATCCAGTTCCAGCGCAACCAGCAACACTCGTGGCAATCGATAGGCTGAGACTGCGTCCCGAAATTCGTCAAAGGTCGTGATGCGTTGAGTCACGATGCGCTCCCGATTTGCCTGCAACACCAGCGGAGGAGATCTTCCAGCTTGGCTCGATTCTGCAGATCCGCATCTCGTGCAAACGTGACCGCCACAAACTCGTCCGTCATCTCGGTCTCCTCAACAAACCCGGATTGAAGGAGGAGCGCCCGATATTTGGCGACAGCCGGCTGAAGAAAGTATTTGGCCTGCTTCGCGACTTCATCGGTTCCTAAATCCTCCGGCGTTCCTTCCGACATCATCGCCATGACATCTTCCATCGCGACCCCATATTGGCAAAGGACTCTCCCGTCCGGTTTGACTTCCAAGAGCCAACCATCAGCCCCTAGATCCATAACGAGCGGACCGTCGGGCTCCAATTCGTAAAACTTGGGGAAAGAGCGAAGCAGGTCAGCACGACGCTGGGCCCATGGTGAGGAAGCCGGCTCCGTCATGCTTGCATCCCTCGATGAGATCGCGCCTGATAAGGATCGGCAAGACGGGCGCGAAGTGTGCGTAGACGTTGCGTGTTTTCTTCCAGTTTCGGCAGGTGATACTTGCGATCCATGTGCACCACCTGTTCGAGGAGATCTGCTGCATCCTGCAAGCGCCCCATGTCCTCATAGCATTGAGCTAGCACGTACCGCGCGCCACCGGCACGAAGCTCGTCGCGTAACCGCTCGGCGACCGACTGGCTGGTTTGACAACAGGCGGTGGCCTCGTCGTAGCGTTTTTGTATCAAGAATGTGCGGCCTATCATACGCCAGGCGTCCGCAACACCGCCCAGATTCCCCAACCGACGCATCAACTCCAGCGATCGTTCGTACAACTGAATGGCCTCCTCAAAGTGACCGGTTTCACGAGCCACCAAACCAAGGTCCGAGAACAAGACGGCTTGGGCCGGCTCATCATGCGTTTTGGTCATGAGATCGAGGGCCTCCAGATAATACGCCCGTGCCCGATCCCATTCGCCGGCATCAGCCCGAAGGTTCCCGAGGTTTGCCAACGTCGTCCCGATGCCTTTTTCATCACCGAAAACTTTTTGCAATTCCAAGACCTCCTGATAATTCGCCTGGGCCGCGTCGCGCCGTCCGCTGACTGCGCAAATGTTCCCCAGGTTGCCAAGTGTGGCGACCAGGGCACGTTGATCACCGGTGAGCCGATCATATTCCAACGCCTTGGCGTAACAGGTATAGGCTGTTCCACTTGCTGTTTCCCGCCGGCAAGGATGGAGGCGCCGTCTCCGACAAGCAGGCTATCGAAGTTGTACTTCAAGAGGCGGCAAAGCCCGTCCTTGGCCTTTTGGACGTCCGCGTACTTTTCGGCAGGAAGCAGACGCACGGAACCGGGCGGCTTGCCGATCAGCGCATCCCCTACGATCAGTACACCTCGCCCCCGTTCTATGTACAATGCGGATTCTCCCGAAGACTTTTGATCCTTCAGATGGATCGCCCAGATCCCGCCGGGTAATAGCTCACCATCCTTGTAGGTCTTCGTTGGCGTCACATCCATCTGGGCAGCATCGGCTTCCGGCACTCGCAGCTGACACCTGAGCTCTGCCTGATAGGCCGCAGCCTCTCGGATGTGATCCCGGTTCGTGATGACGATGTAGTCAATCGGCTCATGTCGGCGGACGACCACCCTCGCCTCAGCCGTCATCGGGGGTGGGTCTACCAGAATCTTATGTTCACCGATTACTAGAAATAATCCATTGAAGTCGAGCTGCTTCTCCTCGGAAAACCACGACCATTGCCAGATATCGGGCAGGACTTGTTTCATAGCATCTTCGGACACGGTGATAAATTTACGATTCGGCCCTTTCGTCAGCGAGATCAAGAACATACTGTTGGAGGGAGTGACAGGAATCACGACCTGGACAGACCTGTCAATTCCCTGTACGACTTCTAGAAACTTTTGTTTCCCCTCCTCCATCTCATCCATTATTTCATTTTCTCCTCTCTGCACTCTTGCTTATCGCGCGCGAGGGGGGACTGATGTTTCTCTGGCGCTCCCGGGTTCAGCATAAATAGAGATCGAGCCCTCCACAGTGAAAGTAGATCGCCGTTTTGAAGCGCTCGATGTTGCGGAACCCGCAGGCCATGCGCTTGATCTTCGGGATCCGGCTGTTGAGCCCCTCGCTCATCGCAACCTCCCTTTCGAGAAGAGAACAGAGCCTCGTGATCAAGAGACCATGATCCTATGCTGCTCCTGTGCTTCACCTGAAGACCGTTGCATCTGCTCAGGTCATCGGCGCCTAGTAGCTGCATCCTACCATGGTAATTTTTAGAGCGGCAACCGTAGGGCAGGAGCGAAGCTAATCCACGGCAGGGTCTTCTGGCTGATTCAGCATATCCTTGAGTTGCGGGCACCTGGAGGTTGGACATGGAGACGCACACACGCCCCGAGAGGGAACTGGATCTGACTGTCAACCTCACCTCCGGCAAGTGTCAGGTTCATCACAGTCCCATAGCCCGATCCTTCATCTCCTGTGAATTGGACGGGATAGTCGACCGGCACTCGTGGCCGACCTCTTGGGTGCAGCTCTTTTTCGTCGTCTTGCTCTGGAGACATCATGTCGTGGGAGTCTCGGCCACTCAATGCCCTGATTCGAACAGCCCGAGCTGGAGCTCTTCCGCGCGAGTAAACGGAATGGGATAGCGCTCGGTAAAGCAGGCCGTACAATACTGATCGGGCGTCATCGGCGCGGATGTCAGCATGCCGTCGATGCTCAGCCGTAATATATTTACGGATTTCCTCAATCGAATGATCGGATGCGATCAGCTCTTTCTTGGTCGGCGTGTCGATCCCATAAAAACAAGGCGACAGGATCGGCGGTGAACTGATCCGCATATGCACTTCCTTCGCCCCGGCTTGGCGGATCATCTTGACGATCTTACGGCTGGTCGTTCCTCGAACCAATGAATCGTCGACGACGACGACCCGCTTCCCCTCCAACACTTCCGGCACGGCATTCAACTTTACTTTCACGCCGAAGTGGCGAATCGATTGTTCCGGTTCGATAAACGTTCGCCCGACATAATGATTGCGGATGAGGCCGGTTTCAAATGGAATGCGCCCACCCTCTGCATAACCGAGGGCCGCAGGAACCCCGGAGTCCGGAACGGGAATAACCACATCCGCCGGCACCCCTGATTCTTGCGCCAACCGCCGCCCCAACGCTTTTCGTGTGCCATAGACAGCGTTCGCGCCGAAGATTCGACTGTCGGGTCGAGCAAAGTAGACATATTCAAACACACACATGGCCGGATTCACTTTAGGAAAGGGATGATGGCTGTCCAGCCCTTGCTCAGTGATAACGATTAGTTCACCCGGTTCGACTTCACGAACATATTCGGCATCGAGTAAGTCAAAGGCACAGGTCTCCGATGCCACCACCCAACTGCTGCGAAGACGCCCGATACACAGCGGCCTGAGCCCATACGGATCGCGCGCGGCGATGAGACCATTGTCGGTCATCAAGACAACCGAAAACGCGCCCCGCACCTGACTCAGCGCATCGATGATACGCGCGAGAAAGGAGTCTGCGCGTGAATGGGCGATGAGGTGGATTATGACTTCACTGTCCGATGTGGACTGGAAGATCGCCCCGTAGGCTTCGAGCTCATGCCGAAGCATCTGCGCATTGATCAGATTGCCGTTGTGAGCCAGAGCTAAATTACCCAGCGCAAAGTTGACAATGAGCGGCTGAACGTTCTTGAGATCGTTACCGCCGGTCGTCGAGTAGCGGTTATGGCCAATGGCCATATAACCTGGCAGTTTCTCCAGCACCGATTTATGAAAAATGTCGGCAACCAGCCCCATCCCCTTCTGAACAAAAAACTGCTCTCCATCTCCAGACACTATCCCCGAAGCCTCTTGTCCACGGTGCTGAAGCGCGTACAGCCCCAAGTAGGTGAGATTCGAGGCCTCCTCGTGACCATAGACGCCGAAGACAGCACACTCATCATGAAACTTATCGGGATCGATGATCGGTAATTCTGTTGGCATAGCGTCGCGTCTGATGGAAGAACTAGGCGTGGTGGACTGCGCGTTCCAGCGAACAGGCCCATTGGTCATACAATGCCGTCACCGGCTGGTCGATCACTGATTCCGCCGACGCCCCCTCTCGGAGGTGAACGGTCAGCCGCGTACCAGTCACAGATCCGATCATTTCGGCGGGCACCCCGAAACGCCTGGCCTGATCGAGAATCGTCTGTCGATGGGTGGACTGGGACGAGATCACGACACGCGACTGGCTTTCTCCGAACAACATGGCGTCCTTTCGCAATCGACCTCGTGACAACTGTACCACTGCGCCCAAGGGTTGTCCGGGCCCAGAGATGCAACTTTCTGCCAGTGTCACGGCAAAACCGCCGTCGGAACAGTCATGAGCAGATTGCAGAAGACCGTCACGAATCAGCGACAGCAGACAATCATGGAGGGCCTGTTCGCTATCGAAACTCAAATACGGCGGCGATCCTTGTTCACGCGCATGCATCACTTTGAGATATTCCGACCCCCCCAGATCTTCCCGCGCCGATCCCAACAGGATAATGTCGTCGCCTTCCTGCTTAAACCACTGGGTCATCGTCCGCTCAGCCTCTTCGATCAGTCCGACCATGCCCAGCATCGGCGTCGGGTAGATCGAGAGCCCATTGGTTTCGTTATAGAAGCTGACATTCCCGCTCACGATAGGAATCTTGAAATGCTCGCAGGCATCTTTCATCCCTTCAATCGCCAGCACAAACTGCCACATGATGTCGGACCGTTCCGGGTTCCCGAAATTAAGGCAATCCGTTACGCCGATCGGCGAGGCACCCGAACACACGAGATTCCGCGCCGCCTCAGCCACGGCCAGCCTGGCCCCTTCATAGGGATTCAACAGGCAATAGCGGCTGTTGCAATCGACCGTCATGGCCACAGCTTTGTTCGTGCCTTTGATCCGCACCACCGCGGCATCGGATCCAGGACGAACCGTCGTATTCGTCCGCACCATGTGATCATACTGTTCGTAGACCCACCGCTTGCTGGCGATGGTCGGCGACTCCAACAAGGCCAACAAGGCCACATTCGCGTCTTTCACATCTGGAATGACGTCATAATTCAGGTTCGTCAGCATATCCTGATACGCTGGCGGCTGATAGGGCCGTTCATACCGAGGTCCGTCGTCGGCCAACGATTTGGCAGGAATTTCCGCCACGACCTTGCCCTGATCTTTCACACGCAAGATACCATCTGCCGTCACCTTTCCGACTACAGCCACATCCAAATCCCACTTCCTGCAAATGGCGATACAGTCATCTTCTTTGCCGGCTTTTGCCACCATCAACATCCGCTCTTGCGACTCGGACAGCATGATCTCGTATGGCGTCATCCCAGGCTCTCGCCTCGGGACCACGGTCAGATCCAATTCCATCCCATTGCCGGCGCGAGAGGCCATCTCGCACGACGAACTCGTCAGCCCTGCCGCCCCCATATCTTGAATCCCAACGAGTAGATCTCGCTCCATCAATTCCAGACAGGCTTCCAGCAGCAATTTTTCGGTAAAGGGATCACCGACCTGTACCGTCGGCCTCTTCTGCTCCGATTGATCGTCGAACGAATCGGACGCCATCGTCGCCCCATGAATCCCATCGCGTCCCGTTTTGGAGCCGAAGTAGATCACAGGATTACCGACGCCTGCCGCCGTGCCACGGAAAATTTTGTCTGTATGGGCCAGACCGAGACAGAACACGTTAACCAATGGATTCAGCGCGTAGATATCATTGAAGACGATCTCGCCTCCCACAGTAGGCACTCCCATGCAATTGCCGTAACCGGCAATGCCGGAGACGACCCCTTTCATGAGATGACGAGTCTTGGGCGAATGCAGCTCTCCAAACCGCAGGGAATCAAGCAAGGCAATCGGCCGTGCCCCCATGGTGAAGATATCGCGCAAAATCCCGCCGACGCCCGTCGCCGCACCTTGATAGGGCTCGATGAATGACGGATGGTTGTGCGATTCCATCTTGAAAACGACGCAGAGCCCATCACCGATATCGACCGCTCCGGCATTCTCACCAGGCCCTTGCACAACACGAGGTCCGGTCGTCGGCAGCTTCTTCAGATGCACGCGTGAGCTCTTGTACGAGCAGTGCTCAGACCACATCACCGAGAACATTCCGAGTTCCGTCAGATTGGGATCACGCCCAAGAATATCGACGATCTTTTGGTATTCCTCGCCCGTGAGGTTGTGCTGAGCGATGAGATCTTTGGTAATGAGCGGCGTGCCAGTCTGCATCATGCCCTAGCGACCACAGCGACAAAGACTACCACGGCGCGTTCCGACCTACCGATGGTTCGCTCGATGACATGCATGGAACAGCCGTACGTGTTTCCCAACATGACCGGTGAGGTACCAGAATGACACCTCACCGATCCGTGGATCTGAATTGTAAATCCTGAACTGTTACCGAACTTCAACCTTGACGGTCGCTTCCGCGGCTAACATTTGATGATCCTTGTCTGCCGCGACAACCTTGATTTCGTGAGTGCCAGGAGACATCCCCTTGACGGTCTTTTTATCCCAGCCCTTTTGGTATTCGCCATCCACAAAACAATGGGCATGCGTTGCCTGGGTCCCCTTCGTCAGCTCATAGACGAGTTCGATATCCTTTTCCACCTTAGATCCAGGTGCCGGACTCGTGATCGCAAGCTTGCTGCCGTCATCCGTCGCAGCAAACACACCAGCCCCAGAACCCAAGGTTAATAGACCAACTGCCGCCAATATTGCACCTACACCTCTCATCGTGACCCTCCTCTAGGTATAAATGAAGTTGAAAACTGTTACCGACCAACTGACTGAATACTTTACCGTGCGCACTTTCGATCTTCAATCCTCTGGAAAGCGATCCCGCCAAATCATCGTTGGAGCGCTTACCGGACTTCTGCCACCTTCTTCTGCTCTAAAAACGAGAGCATCGATTGAAAGATGTGTCGCCCATCTTCATTTCCCAACATGGTCTCCACACAGCGCTCCGGATGTGGCATCATTCCCAAGACATTGCCTTGCGCACTGCGGATACCGGCAACATTATCGAGTGACCCATTAGGACAGGCCCCAGGCACCACCTTCCCGTCTACCGTACAATAGCGAAAGACTACTTGGGCGTTGGCTTGAAGGCCACCCAACGTCACCGGATCGGTGTAGTAGTTCCCATCCGCATGCGCGATTGGAATTTTGAGCACCTGACCAGGTTTGCACGCATTCGTAAACGGCGTCGCCGCGTTCTCCACTTTGACGTACGTCTCGCGGCAGATAAAGTGTAGCGACTTATTTCGCAACATGGCGCCGGGCAACAAACCCGCTTCCAGCAGAATCTGAAATCCGTTGCAGATCCCCAGCACCAA